>JANNNL010000241.1:0-7182 GCA_031398525.1 Actinomycetes bacterium
GCCCCAGCATGGATTTGGCGGGTCTCGAAACCCCAGTCTGCTTCGCTCACGGAAATCCCCTTGGATGTATGGCGTCGGTGGAGCCCGCAGACTAGCCAACAACGAGAGAGACCGGCGCTGGGGGGTTGCGCCGGTCTCTCAATTCGCCCTCACCATTCTGTTCCCGTTGGGGTCGACTGGGAGTGGTACTTCATTGGACCATTCCTTGACGGCCCCGCCACTACATGTACTTGTATCACCACATAGATGGGCATTTCAATGGGTCGGTCGGACCATCGTCTCAGGGGACATTCAATCTTTGCCACAGTGCTGCGGATTGGACACTCAACGCGGCGATCACTGCGGTCATGGCCAGCCCGCCTGGCCAGCCCGAAGGGCAACAAGTTCGTCGGGCGTGAGATCCGCGAGGAAGCGAGCGCCCTCCGCTCGCCGATGAGCGATCTCGGCCCGAACTACTTCGACATGGGCCTCATTCGGAGCCTCCCGCCCACACCGATCCAGTACCTCGCTCAGCGAGCTACCTTGACGTTCCTCGGCTGGACCCCGCGACTGGACCTTCAAGGCGGACTGCAACGCCTGGTAACTCATCACACGCGCCGGCCGAAGAATGATCGAGCCATCGGCCATCCGACGCCCGACGTATCGCTCCGCATTCTCCCCTGGAAGCTCGGAGAGCGACACCCGTCCCCGATCATCGGGTTCTACCAACACCTCGACGGACATATGCATCATGATGGCTGATCGAGCATCGACGTCGACTGATCTACGGAACGCGACACGCCGCGCCCGGGATGTTCCCGAGCGCGGCGTTGTCATAGTGAGACTAGGTTGATCAGCCGCCGGAGGCTTCGGCGACTTTCTGCTTGCCGGCCGAGATCCACGGCATCATCGAGCGGAGCTGGGTGCCCACTTCCTCGATCTGATGCTTCGCACCTTCGGCGCGCAGCTCGTTGAACTTGCCGCGGCCGCCTTCGGACTCGGCGATCCACTCCTTGGCGAACTTGCCCGAGGTGATTTCCTTGAGGATCTTCTTCATCTCCAGCTTGGTCTTGGCGTTGACGATACGCGGACCACGGGTGACGTCGCCGTACTCGGCGGTGTCGGAAATCGAGTAGCGCATTCCGGCGATGCCCTCCTCGTACATCAGGTCGACGATCAGCTTCACCTCGTGGAGGCACTCGAAGTAGGCCATCTCGGGCTGGTAGCCAGCCTCGACGAGCGTCTCGAACCCAGCCTGCACGAGCGACGTGACGCCGCCGCACAACACGGCCTGCTCGCCGAACAAGTCGGTCTCGGTCTCCTCGGTGAAGGTGGTCTCGATCACGCCGGCTCGGGCGCCACCGATGGCGTCGGCATACGACAACGCAATCTCCTTCGCCTGGCCCGACGCGTCGTTCTCGACCGCGATGAGGCACGGCACTCCGCCACCCTCGGTGTAGGTGCGGCGTACCAGGTGTCCCGGGCCCTTCGGGGCGATCATGATCACGTCGACCGACTTCGGCGGGCGGATGCGCTTGAAGCGGATATTGAATCCGTGAGCGAAGGCGAGCGCCTTGCCCTTGCGCATGAACGGCTTGATGTCGGCCTCGTAGGTGGCCTTCTGCTCGGTGTCGGGCATGGTCATCATGATCACGTTCGCCCACTTGGCGGCGTCCTTGATCGACATGACCTTGAGCCCGGCCGCCTCGGCCTTGGCGGCCGACTTGGAGCCCTCGCGTAGGCCGATAACGACCTGCACCCCCGATTCCTTCAGGTTGAGCGCATGGGCGTGCCCCTGCGAGCCGTAGCCGATGATCGCGACCTTGCGGCCCCGGATGATCGACGGATCAGCGTCGACTTCGTAGTACATCTTGGCAGCCATCTAGCTCGCCTTTCCTTTCAGTGGGCGCACACTGCGTGCGCTGTCACGTTCCAATTTGGGTAGCGCGACCCGGCCGGTGCGCTGCAACTCCACGATGCCATGGGCCCGTAGGAGATCTTCGAAATCGTCGAGTTTGTCGGGGTTGCCCTCAAGCGACACCGTCATCGCCCCGGCGCCCACGGCGAGCACCTTGGCCTCGAAGATTTGCACGAGTTCCATCACCTGACCGCGACCCGAGGTTTCGGTCCGCACGGTGGCGAGCAGCAGTTCGCGCTCCACCGAGGTGCGCGGGTCGAGCTCGGAGATCTTGACGACGTCGATCAGCTTGAACAGCTGCTTGGTCATCTGCTCGAGCGGGGTCGACTCGATGTCGACGACGATGGTGATGCGGCTGTAGCGCTCGTCCTCCGTCGGAGCGACCGCCAGCGAGAAGATGTTGAACCCGCGCCGGGCGAACAACGAGGCCACCCGGGCGAGCACGCCGGCCCGGTTCTCGACGAGGACCGACAGGATGTGATGCGCCGGTCGCCCGGCGGCAGGTAGAGCGGTCATTTCATGTCTCCGATCTGCGCACAAGCGGCGAGGGAAGCGCCAGCGACGAGTCGCAAGCGGCGCGAGGAGGAAGCGCAGCGGACGACGAACCCGCCATCGAGAACGGTCATCTGAGGTTGCCTCGAACATTCAGCTGGGCGGGGTGGAGGACGACGTCGTCGTTGGAGAAGCCGGCCGGGACCATCGGGAAAACTTTCTCGCGGGCGTCGACACGGAAGTCGATGACGACGGGGCGGTCGTTGATCGAGTTGGCCTTGTCGATGGCCGGCTGGACCTCTTCGGGAGAGTCGACGCGGATGCCGACACAACCCATTGCCTCGGCCCACTTGACGAAGTCTGGCAGGTCAGGTGACAAATACACCTCGGAGTAGCGCTCGTCGTAGAACATCTCCTGCCATTGACGAACCATGCCGAGGTACGAGTTGTTGAGGATCGCCACCTTGATCGGGATGCGTTCGACCGAAGCCGTCACCAGCTCCTGAGCGGTCATCTGGAAGCAACCATCACCGTCGATCGCCCACACTGTGGCGTCGGGTCGGCCAACCTTGGCACCGATCGCGGCGGGCACCGAGAAGCCCATGGTGCCCAGACCACCTGAGTTGACCCAGGTGTAGGGCTTCTCGAAGTGCCAGTACTGGCTCGACCACATCTGATGCTGGCCGACACCCGAGACGAGGATGGTGTCTGGCGGGGCCATGTCGCGCAGGTTCTCCAAACAGAACTGCGGCTTGAGCGCCTCGCCCGGCTCCGACGGCTCGTAGTGCAGCGGGAACTGCTCGCGCCAGCCCGAGACCCGGCTCTTCCACACGCCGGAGTCAGCCTGCGTCTCGCCGGCTCCGAGCATCGCCCGGATCTCTTTGATCAGCTCTTCGATCACCTGACGGCAATCGCCGACAATCGGGACGTCGGGGCGACGAACCTTGCCCTGCTCGGCCGGGTCGATGTCGACGTGGATGATCTTGGCCTCCGGAGCGAACGACGACACCTTGCCGGTGATCCGGTCGTCGAAGCGGGCCCCGAGGTTGATCAACAGGTCGGACTGCTGCATCGCCGTGATCGCCGTGGCGTTGCCGTGCATGCCCGGCATGCCGAGGCACAGCGGATGGCTGTCGGGGAACGCACCGCGGGCCATCAACGTGGTCACGACGTGGATCTGGGTCAGTTCGGCCAGTTCGCGCAGGGCCTCCGCGGCGCGCGCCTTGAGGATGCCACCGCCGACGTACAGGACGGGACGCTCGGATGCCAGGATCAGTTTCGCGGCCTCGCGGATCATTCGGGGGTGGCCCTTGGTCGTTGGGCGGTAGCCGGGCAATGACTCGGCCACCTCGGCGTCGGTTGGCCAGTACCACTCCATCGAGCTGGTCAGCACGTCTTTGGGGACATCGATCAGCACGGGGCCGGGGCGACCAGTCGTAGCGATGTGGAAGGCCTGACGCACGATCAGCGGCAGATCCTGCGCCGACATGACCAGTTCGTTGTGCTTGGTGACCGAGCGGGTGATACCGACCGTGTCGCATTCCTGGAAGGCGTCGGTGCCGATTGCCGTCGTCGGCACCTGACCGGTGATGCACACCATCGGGATCGAGTCCATATACGCGTCGCACAACGGCGTGACCATGTTGGTCGCTGCGGGACCCGAGGTGACCATCACGACACCGGGGCGACCGGTCACGTGCGCATAGCCCTCGGCCATGTGGCCGGCACCCTGCTCGTGACGCACAAGGATGTGGCGGATCGACGAATCGAGCAGCGGATCATAGGCAGGGAGGATGCACCCGCCAGGGAGGCCGAAGATGACCTCGGTCTGCTCCATTTCGAGGCTCTTGATGAGGGCCTGGGCCCCGGTGAGCTTCATGGTGGTCTCCTGGTACTTGGTAAACGGCGGTGGAATCGTACTGAGTAGTTCGGCCGACACCCGGCGGGGCAGACCAAACCAAGGGCTAAAAACAAGAAAACCTCCCGAAATGGGAGGTTTGTCAGGCACACACGGCAAAAGCCGGCAATGCCTAGGTGAGTACTACGGCGTGGATCGCGAAATGCGCAGTGCAGCGTGACATCGCCGTAAGTCTGCCACCACCCGACATCGGCTTGCAACCGAAAACCCGATTGAGCACAACCATCGTCACGCCCTTACCCCGTCAGACCACGACGAACGGGAGTGCACGGGCGCGTTGGCGGCGCCGGTACCACCACACGGGGATCGCTCCGAACGGCACGAATTGACTGAGCACGCACGGGATGACCAGGACGTTCCACACGGCACCCGATACAGCGGGCACCACTAGCAAACCGCGTTCATCGACGGGCACCGAGCGACCGCCCCGCCGCCAGCCCTTCGAGCCGACACGGAACCAGGTGAAGGCCTCGTCGGTATCCGGCGACACGACCGAGGGCACCGCCGGGTCGACGGAGACGGCTCGACCGTCGGCGAGCAGCCCCGGCCCTACCCAGCCGGAAACCCGGAAGAGCGCGATCGAGTCCGACTCCTCGACCTTTTTCAAACCCGGGTCATTCCACAGGCCGGCGTAGATGTGTCGATCGCTCGCCTTGAGCACAACGATCCAACGCACACCGACGTCGGCGAGGTCTCCTGCGGCGGGATCGCCCGCCTCGATCCGACGAACCAGACCTTCGGCGGTGACTTCGCGGGGGTCGGCCCGTTCACGAACTCCTCGACCGAGGCCATTGTTGCTCGATGACAACACGTCGCCACCGAGAAACAGCGGCAGCGGGTTGAGCACACGATGGGTACGGCCCTCACCGATCTGCAAGTTGAAGTACTGAAACCACGGCAGGGCCAGAACCGTCCCCGGTTCGCTTCGGACTGCCGATCGGACAACCATCCACGATGGAGGAATCGGGGTCGCCTCCAACTGGCCTCCGATTCCCCACACCGACGGTGTGACCAGGACGAGAGCCACCGCCACGGGGGCGGCACGGACTATCCCGGCGACGAAACCAGGGAATCGACTCGACCCGCCCAACCGACGCGCGCCCAGGACGGCGGCCGGAGCAAGCCAGATCAGATGCAACCCCAGCAACCGTTGACCTTCCCGCCAGATCCCCCCTAGAGGATTCTCGGTCAACGCGTCGACGACATCACGCACCCCCGGGATCGCTGACGACGCCGCGGCGAACCAACCAAAACCCCCGAGCACAATCAACGGACGACGTAGCGGTGCCGGCAAATCTCGGGAACCAGCGATCGCCAGCGCAAGGAGCACCGCTCCGGCCACTGCCTCGAGCACGCCGGAGCCACCGGCTTGGAAGTACGCGTTCCAAAATCCGCCTCCGGCCGACAACCGGCCGAACCCCAGTGGACCGGTCGCGATCGTGCGAAAGGCAATCCCTCCCGCCGGGTTCGATGCCCCGCTCCACCAGATCAGCAGGCCTGGTATGAGCCATACCATCTGGGCACAGACGGTTGCGAGCAACCCTCGCCACCACCGCCGGCGATCGCCGACAACGGCCGCCACTATGAGCACGACCATGGCCAACGACCCCCCGAAGTGCCCCCCGATCGCCAATGCCGACGCCGCAGCGAAGGTTCGCAACGGCCGCTGACCAGGGCGAAGCATGACCGGAAGAACCCACGGGAGCACGGCATAGGGGACGGTCACCATGAAATGCCCAACCGCAGTGCGGGTGAGAATGAACGGGCTCAGCGCATACAACGCACCGGCAACGTGACCGGCGTACGGCCCCAGCCCCCGCAGGAGCCGAGCCATGCCGATCCATGCGCCAATGAGGCAGGCAACCATCAGCGCCTTGCCGATCGCGTCGGCCGTGACAATGCGCGAACCGATCGATACGTACGTCCACAACGGCAGCCGACGGGGTAGTTCGGGTCCGAGCCCCCAAAGTCCGGCGGGGACATCGAGACGAGGCGGCAGGACCAGGTCGAGGTTGAATACCGACCCCGGCCGCAACACCGGGCCGGCGATCAACAAAGCCGCAATGGATGGCGGCGCCCATCGAACAACGCGGCCCCGCCAGCCCGGAGCGAATGCTCCGCTCGGCTCGAGGTCGCCGTCAATCGCTCCGTTGTGGATCCTCACGTGTAGTGGAACATAATCGCTCGAAGTGGGCAGCGAGGAGCTGAGACAGATACGGTCGTCGGGCCGGCGCCGGGCCTCGGCGCGGCGCGCCCTGCGCAGTATTCGTCGCTGGCTGGGCGACTCACCCATCTTTCTGCCAATCGTGCTGCGGGCAACCCCGCTGGGGACCAGCCGCCAGATCCGACGCTCCACGACTGTCGTCGTCGAAGGATTTCCCCGCTCGGGCAACACGTATGCCGCGTTTGCTCTGCGCCACGTGCTCGCCGGGGTACCGGGGGCCCATGTGGCCAGTCATGTGCACACCCCGAGCCAGGTCCGGCTCGCCATACGCCGTGGGCTCCCCACCCTGGTAGTCATTCGACGACCCGATGATGCGGTCACTTCGCTCCTCGTCGCTGCACCCCACGTCTCGGCTCGCAGCGCTCTGAACGAATGGATTCATCACTACGAGGTACTTCGACCTCTGGCGAACGGGTTTGTCGTCGCGTCGTTGCCCGAACTCATCGACGATATGCCAGGTGTCATTCGACGGCTGACCGAACGATTCGGTCCAGTCGTCGACCCGACACGCTGGTCCAACGATTCGGCACACACCGTTCGCGAGGCAATCGTCGCCCATCATCTCGAGGTGCACGCTGGCGAACCTGCGAGCGCTCCGTGGCCCGCCGAACATCGAGCTCTCATGCGCGGTCCAACCCAAGGGCTCTTGGC
>JANNNL010000257.1:0-2246 GCA_031398525.1 Actinomycetes bacterium
CGAAGCTCACCACGATTCCGCCGCCCCCGGTCACGTTCGACGAGATGACCGGGGCGATCACGGTCTACGCCGCCGCCTCGCTGGTCGGAACGTTCGACGAGGTCGCCGCGTCCTTTGCTGCGACCTACCCCGATGCGTTTGCGGTGGTCACCTACGATTCATCGGCGGCCATCGCCGCGGGTGTGGCCAAGGGATCAAAAGATCGACCTGTTCGCCTCGGCCGATCCGACACAGATGGACAAGGTGCAGACCGACCAGCTGATGCAGGCCCCAAAGGTCGTGTTTGCCACCGATCAGTTCGAGATTGTCGTCGCCCCCGGCAATCCGAAAATGATTGCCGACCTGGCTGGATTGTCGAAACGTTCGATCAAGGTTGGGCTCTGCGCACCAGAACGTCCCTGTGGTCGGTTCGCCCGTCGGATGTTGAAGGACAATGGAGTGAAGCTCGCACCCGCTGAGGCAACCGACGCGGCTGATGTGCTCGCCCAGGTGGCATCGGGGGCGATCGACGCGGGAATCGTCTACGGGTCCGAGATCGCCGCGGCGGGAGTTGAGGTGAAACGAATCGCCATTCCGGCCGAGATCAACGTCGTAGCTGAGCACTCGATCGGGATCGTGGCGACGTCCAGGCGCGACGCGCTGGATGCTGCCTTTGTCGAGTTCCTGACGAGTCCTGTGGGTCAGGAGATTCTCAAACGACGCGGGTTCGTGACGATCTGAACCCGGCAACTCGGCAGGCGCTATGGAACGGACTCCAACACACGATCGAGGAAGCGAAGCGCCGCATGCGAGGACTCGTCGCGCCAGAGTGCGACCACGTCGAGGGTTGATGGTTCGTCGCCTGTCGTAGCGAGCGCCTCGGCCATCTGAGCGATGTGCTCGCGCTGGCGCTGCAACATCGTGCGGACATTGATCCCGCAGAGTTCGGCGACGATCAGTTTGAGCAGCAGCTCGCTGCGCAGATCTCGGAGATGCACAACCGGGCTGAGCAGCCACTTGCGGAGTTCTGCGCGGCCGGTTGGGGTCGCTCGGAGGATGGTTCGGTTGCCTCCTGCAATGCCAGGCTCCTCGCCAACGGGCTGTAAATAGCCACGGGTCGCTAACTGTTCGAGCGAACGATATGTCAGGGCGCGCGACAGCGACCAGACGCGACCGACGCGGCCGCTCGGCTTGAGTTGCGCGGCGATCGCGAATCCGTGAGTGGGTACCGGGTAGAGGATGCCGAGACATGCCCATTCGCCGAGGAGGAGTTGGTGTTCGGATGTTCGACCCACGTCCACCATCGTCGCACCTCATGGTGGTGAAGCTGGGCACGTGAATCGTCATGGTTACGCCGAGTAGATCTCGATATCGGTGGCCTTGACCGAGGCGTACACATCGTCGCCGGGTCGGAGCTGCAGCGACTCGAGTGCAGCCACGGTGATTTCCGCCGTCAACGGCAGCGGGCCGTCGATACTGACCCGGACGCGGTCGCCGAGGCGATCGACATCGCCCATTGTGCCGCGCCAGACGTTGCGGGCACTCGAGCCCGAGATCGGCTCACGGAAGAGGGCGATTGAGTGTGGGCGGATCGTGGCGAACGACTGACCAGATGGTGCGTCGGCGATCACGACTCGGGCTCCGGCGGACGTATGCAACACACCGTTCGTGACCTGCCCGGTAACCAGGTTGACACCGACGAGATCGGCGACATACCGCGATCGTGGATGCGCGGTCACCTCGGCGAGGGTGCCGGCCTGCGCCACGCGGCCGGCGTCGAGAATGACGACCCGATTGGCAAGGGCGTAGGCGTCGACCGGATCATGGGTGACCAGAATCCGCATCCCGTCGAAGGTTTCAAGATGCCGCCGTAGGTCGCGTCGTACTTCGCGACGCGTCGCTGCGTCAAGCGCCGCCAGGGGTTCGTCGAGCAGCAGCAGCCGAGGATCTGTCGCCATCGCCCGGGCGAGAGCCGCCCGTTGCGCCTGGCCGCCCGACAACGCTCGCGGCCGCTGTTCGGCGAATTCGCCGAGCCCGACTCGTTCGATCCATTCGCGAGCCACGCGACGCGCCTCAGCTTTCGGTATCCGGCGGGCCCGAAGCCCGAAAGCGACGTTCTCGAGCACACTCATCTGGTCGAACAGCAGGTAATTCTGAAAAACGAAACCGACCGATCGATCTTCGGGTTCGACGAACTGGGCGGCCGCCGGTTCGTCGACCACGTTCTCGTCGATAGAGATCCGACCGGAGTCGATTGGGGTGAGACC
>JANNNL010000324.1:0-2849 GCA_031398525.1 Actinomycetes bacterium
GCTGGCGCGCCACCCTTTTCGATGATCGCTTCGCGGCGGATCGCCAACAGCTCGTAGGCCCGCTCGGGCGGCATCGCGTCGAGGCGGTCGCCTTTCGACAGCGAGGCGTTCGTCTCGCCATCGGTCACGTAGACCCCGAACTTGCCGTCCTTGGCGACCACTGCCTTACCCGAGGCCGGGTCGTCGCCGAACTCGCGCAACGGACCCTTGGCGGCCATGTTCGCCCCGCCGCCGCGCTTGAACACCTTGGGCAACGAGAAGATCTTCGAGGCGTCGTCGATGGTGATCGTGAGGAGTTTCTCCTCGGTGTCGATGTTCCGGAAGTCCTTGCCTTTTTGCACGTACGGTCCGTAACGACCGTTGTTGGCGAGCACCTCGACGCCGTCGGATGGGTCGGGTCCGAGGCTGCGGGGGAGAGACAACAGGTCTTTGGCGTCGTCGATGGTGACCCGTTCCACGGTCATCGTCTTGAAAAGCGACGACATCTTTGGCTTGTCGTGCCCCGGGGGTGTGGCACCCGGCTCGCCCCATTGCACGTACGGCCCGAAGCGGCCGTTCTTGGCGAACACGGGCAGTCCATCGAGGAACCCAATCGGCTCGTCGGACTTCGGTAGGGCCAACAGCTTGAGCGCCATCTCGACGGTCAATTCGTCGGGCGTGAGGTCTTCGGGCACGCTGGCGGTGTCTTCGCCACGCTTGACGTACGGGCCGTACTTGCCGGGCTTGACGACGATCAGATTACCATCGGGGTCGAGGCCGATCGGGAACGTATTGATTTCGGCCGCGTCGATTTCGCCGAGGTTGTCGGCGACGAGGCGCTTGAGCCCAGGCATCTTCTCGTCACCCTCCATGCCGAAATAGAACTCGGCGAGCCAGGCGGCCTTGTTCTTCTCGTTGCGAGAGATTGCGTCGAGGTCGTGGTCGAGCCGAGCGGTGAAGTCGTAGTCAACGAGTTCGTCGAAGTGCTTCTCCATCAGGCCGATCACGGCGAACGCGGTCCAGGTGGGCACTAGAGCCTGTCCTTTTTTCCAGACGTAGCCGCGGTCTTGCACGGTCTGGATGATCGACGCCCAGGTAGAGGGTCGACCGATTTCCAACTCCTCGAGCTTCTTGACGAGCGAGGCCTCGGTGTACCGCGCCGGCGGGCTGGTGCTGTGGCCGTTGGGGGTGAGACTGGCGACGGTCAACGCATCGCCGGCTTTCAACACCGGGAGCAGTGCTTCCTTCTCTTCGGCCGACTCGTCATCGGTCGACTCGACATATACCTGGCGGTAGCCGGGGAAGGTGATGGTGGTGCCCGAGGCGGCGAACTCGGCGTCGGTGCCCGTCGTGGGAGCCTTGGCCGTCGCTCCGAGGCGGATCGACACGGTGGTGCCCACCGCGTCGGCCATCTGCGAGGCCAACGTGCGCTGCCAAATGAGCCGGTAGAGCGACATTTCCTGGCCGTTGAGCTCGGCCGAGAGCTGCTCGGGACTGCGCAACGGGGTGGTTGGGCGGATGGCCTCGTGGGCCTCCTGGGCGTTCTTGACCTTGGTGGTGAAGCGGCGCGCCGAGGGAGAAAGGAACTGCTCGCCGTAGGACTGCTTCACCTGATCGCGCACCGCGGCGAGGGCCTCCTCGGCGAGGGCGACCGAGTCGGTACGCATGTAGGTGATGAAGCCCCGCTCGTACAGACCTTGGGCGACGCGCATCACCTGCGCGGCCGAGAGCCGCAGCTTGCGACCACCTTCCTGCTGCAGGGTCGACGTCATGAACGGCGGCTTCGGAGTCGAGCGGTAGGGCTTTTCCTCGACGGAACGGACCTTGAAATCGGCCTGGCTCAACCCGTCGACGAGGCTGCGGGCGTGGGCTTCGTTGACGACGACGACCTTGGCCGATGGCACCCCGGCCTGGGTGAAGTCCTTGCCGGTGGCGACCTTGGTGCCGTCGAGGGCGACGAGGGTGGCGGTGAACGATGGGCTGGTCGCCGACAGCAACTCGATGTCCCAATAGCCCGCGGCAACGAACGCAATCCGTTCGCGTTCGCGTTCGACGATCAGGCGGGTCGATGGGCTCTGCACCCGGCCGGCCGAGAGGCCGCGGTTGACCCGACGCCAGAGCACCGGCGAGACCTCGTAGCCGTAGAGCCGGTCGAGGATGCGGCGGGTTTCGGCGGCGTCAACCATGCCGTAGTCGATGCCCCGAGGGTTGGCCACCGCGTGATCGATCGCCGACTTGGTGATCTCATGGAAGACCATCCGCTTGACCGGCACCTTTGGGCGGAGCTGCTCAAGCAGATGCCACGAGATGGCCTCCCCCTCGCGGTCTTCGTCGGTGGCGAGATAGAGCTCGCTGGCGTCCTTCAATGCGGCCTTGAGGTCTTTGACGACTTCCTTGCCGCGAACCGTCAATTCATAGGTCGGTTTGAAGCCGTTGTCGACGTCAATCGACAGGCCTTTCGAGGGCAGATCGGCGACATGGCCAACCGAGGCGCGCACGTCGTAGGCGCTGCCGAGAAACTTGGCGAGAGTCTTGGCCTTTGCCGGAGATTCGACAATGACGAGGGGTTTACTCATGACGGCTCTATTCGCTAGGCGCTGGCGAGACGATTGTCAAGCCGGGCGAACGAGTTCCTCGTTTCAGTGACCCGCCGAAGTACTCGCCGCCGGGATCGTACGCCCCGTGGCGGCAAGTTCATCGTCAGTCAGGTGCCCCTCGACGTGGACCCGCGGAAGGAGTCGATCGAGCCATGCCGGAATCCACCAGTTCCGGGCCCCGAGCAGCTCCATCGTCGCTGGCACGAGGACCATGCGCACGATCGTCGCGTCGATCAACACCGCCACGGCCAGACCCAATCCGAACAGTTTGAT
>JANNNL010000346.1:0-1411 GCA_031398525.1 Actinomycetes bacterium
GCATGTGGTCGGCCTGGGGCATGTATACGACACAAATCAGCTGATGAATCCGTCCGCCGGATCGGTGACCGCCTACGGCCCCGGCGATCTACGCGGCCTCTGGGAGGTTGGGGCGCTCCAAGGCTGTGTCGGTTCGTGACCGAGCCGCTAGCCTGACCTCCTACAACCAGTTCCTGGTTGCTCGCCGTAGACCGTTGGTCCACCCCCGGGTGGGTAATGGGATTGTTCCCGCCAGCAGAGGTGAACTCCATGAGAAGCCTTCTCGCTCCTCAAGGTGTTCGCGTGCATGTGCAGCGAGCACCTGAGTTGAAGCGAGAGGAGGTGAAACATGGACAATCCGAGACCCGAAAAAGTTGCTGTGGTCAGTGATGTTACCGAGCGGATGAAGAACGCCGACGCGGTGCTCGTCACCGAGTACCGCGGCATGAAGGTCAGTCAGCTTGGCGCTCTGCGCCAGACGTTGCGTCAGTCGGGGTCAGAGTTCAAGGTCTACAAGAACACCCTCGCCCGTCGCGCCGCTAACGAGGCCGGAATCGGTGGGCTGGAAGATCAGCTCGTCGGTCCGTCAGCGTTGACGTTCGTCAACGGAGACGTGGCTGCTGCCGCCAAGGCATTGCGTGAGCTCTCCCGAGCAAACCCGCTGCTGGTCATCAAGGGCGGTGCGTTGAGCGGCAAAATGCTGTCGGCTCGTGACGTACAGGCCCTTGCCGATCTGCCGTCACGCGACGTACTGCTCGCCCAGTTGGCCGGTGCCTTCCAGGCCCCGATGACCAAGATGGCCGGCCTCTTGCAGGCGCTGCCTCGCAACTTCGCATATGGCCTCAAGGCCCTCATCGATCAGAAGGAAGCGGCCTGATCGGCTGCTTCACCCCATACAAATTTTGAACAATCATTCTTAAGGAGAAAATCATCATGGCTCTTTCGAAGGACGACATCCTCGACGCCATCAGTGGCATGACCGTTCTCGAGCTGTCCGAGTTGCTCTCGGCGTTCGAGGAGAAGTTCGGCGTGACCGCCGCCGCCCCGATGGCCGTTGCCGTCGCCGGTGCCGCCGCCGCCCCAGTCGAGGAAGAGAAGGACGAATTCGACGTCGTTCTCAAGTCCGCCGGTGCCCAGAAGATCCAGGTCATCAAGGTCGTGCGAGAGCTGACCAGCCTGGGCCTGAAGGAAGCCAAGGATCTCGTCGACGCGGCCCCGAAGCCCGTGCTCGAGAAGGTCAACAAGGAGCAGGCCGAGGCAGCCAAGGCCAAGCTGGCCGAGGCCGGCGCGACCGTCGAAGTCAAGTAGTTCGTCCCGGCCTCGCGGCCGGAACGTCGAAGTAGGTCAGCGGCCCCGGGTTCGATCCCCGGGGCCGCTGTCGTTTTTCCCACCCCTCACCAGCACCACCGCTCCCACCCACCGCCGTTCCCAC
>JANNNL010000360.1:0-4298 GCA_031398525.1 Actinomycetes bacterium
CGTCGGCCGAGATGAGGTGGGTACCGGTCGGCCAGATGATCTGGACGAAGAACTCGTCGCGAGAAAATTGGAACCCGCCGAGCGTAAACCCGCGGTAGCCCTGCTCATTGGGGGCGGAGGAAGTAACAGTGTCAGTCATCGGAGTTCCCTTTAGGAGAGGCAGATCTCGGCCCAGCGCTCGATCGTGTCGTCGCCCTGGATTGTTTGGAGAAGAATGACGCTCGCCGCATCAGCGGTGAAGCGATACGCAGCGTTCGCCGGGAGCAGGCACATATGGCCTCGGCGCAGAACGATGTGGCCCATTTTCGGGCCGACGGGCTCGCCTGCGACAGCGATCGAGCCGTTCTTGTCGGCCGGTGCGAGCGGGGCGTCGAGCTTGACCAGGTCAACACGCACCTCGCCGTCGAGCACCGTTGGGAACTCGTCGTGGGCGCAGGTTCGCCACTCGCTGACGCCCTCGGCTCGGATGGTTTCGAGCACGTATTCCATGTTCTTACCAACGGCAATTTTCTCGTACGGCTTGGCGTTGGCGGCCACCTCGAACACGTTGGAGAAGACGTAATGCTTCGGGTCATCGTTGATGATCTCGATGCGACCCTTGTCGTAGCTCTCCAGCGAGCCGAACTTGGTGGTGTATGTGGTCATACTCCTACCTTTCGGAAAGTTCGCATTGCGAACAGTTGTGCGGTGTGAGAACATTCTTGCGGGAGGTCGCGGTGATGTCAAGCGAGGAAGCTGCGAGCAGCGAGTTTGTCCAGTCGTTGGCCCGCGGACTGTCGGTACTACGCGTCTTCGACGGGACGAGCACGGCCATGACCCTCACCGAGGTCGCCCGCCGGGCGGGACTGACCCGCGCAACAGCCCGGCGGTTGCTCCATACGTTTGAGTCGCTGGGCTACATGAGCTTCGACGGCAAGCGCTTCGAACTCACCCCGCGGGTTCTCGACCTTGGCTATGCCTATATCTCGTCGTTGCAGCTCCCCGAGATTGCCCAGCCGTACATGGAGGCCCTGAGCGAGTCGGTCAGCGAAAGCGTCTCGGCGGCCGTTCTGGATGGTCATGACATCGTCTACGTCGCTCGGGTTCCCACCAAGCACGTCATGTCCATCTCACTCGGCCTCGGTTCGCGTCTACCCGCCGCGGTGACGTCAATGGGGCGCGTTCTGCTCGCCGCGCTGCCCACCTCGGAGCTCGACAGTTTCTTAGCCACGGCCACGTGGGCGCCGCTCACGAGCCGCACCATCCGATTCCCCGATGAGCTGCGCCACGTCCTCGGCGAGTGCCGCCGCAACGGTTTCGCCGTGCTCGATGAGGAACTGGAAGACAACGTGCGCTCGGTCGCCGCACCGCTGGTCGACAAGCGGGGTCGCGTCGTGGCTGCCCTCAACGTCGGCACCTCGGCTGCGCGGGTCTCCCTCGCCGATCTCCATGAACGGATCGTTCCCGAGCTGCTCAGCACCGCCCGATCGATCTCGGCCCAACTCGCCAGACGATGACCGACACCCTCTTCGATCGACTCGTTCGGCTGGCAGAGTCGCTGCGTCGAGCAGGCGTCGAGGTCTCGACCGGGGAACTCATCGACGCATCCACCGCTCTCACCCATCTCGATGTTGCAGACCGCCCCGCTCTCAAAGCCGCGTTGCGCGCCACCCTGGTGAAGTCGGCGGTTGGGGTCGACCGGTTCGATCGCTTGTTCGACCTCACCTTTCGAGCGCACGCCTCACCTCCCGTCACCGACCCGCCGAATGCTCCCCGGCCGTCGCCCGCTCCCGAACCCGCGGCACGCCCCGGGTTGGCGGCCGACATTCTGGACGCCTTGGCCCGGGGTGACGCGGACCAACTCCGTCTACTCGCTGCTCAGGCCGTCGATCTCGCCGCCGGGATCGACGGTCAGCCCGGCAGCGAGACCTACTTCCTTCACCGAGTGCTGCGCGCCATCGACCTGTCTCGCATGCTGTCGGCTGCGCTGCAACAAGCCCGCCGCGACGGGGAGATGAGTGAGCTGGAACTCGCGCTCCATCGCTCAGAACTCAGCCAAGTGTTGGAGGCGTTTCGCCGCCAGCTCGCCGCAGAGATCGCCGCTCGGTTACATGAACGCCACCTCGATGTCGATCTTGCCGACGGAGTCACCGATCCCGCCGAGCGCGACATCCTGTCGTTGTCGGGCCAGGAACTCGCCGAGCTGCGTCGCACCGTCCAGCCACTGGCTCGGCAACTCGCCGCCCGTATCGGTCGTCGACGCAATCTGTACTCCACCGGCCGGCTCGACCCGCGCCGCACCATCCGCCGCTCGCTCGACACGGGCGGCGTGCCGATCGACGTCATCAGTCGCCGCCGCCATCCCCACCGCCCGGAGGTCGTGCTGCTGTGCGACGTGTCGGGCTCCGTTGTCGAGTTCGCCCAGTTCACCTTCACCCTCGTCAACGCTATTCACGAAGAGCTCTCACGAGTGCGGAGCTTCGCATTCATCGACGGCGTCGGCGAGGTCACCGACCTGTTCGCCTCGGCCGCGTACGACATCCCCGTTTCCCGCTTCGTCGAGCGCAAGGGCGTGCTCGGGCCCGACGGCCACAGCGACTACGGCCGCGTGTTCGCCGAATTTGCGGCGAAACACCTGCGGGATGCCGTCACCCCCCGCACAACGGTGATCATCACGGGCGACGCCCGCTCCAACTATCGCCCGGCGAACGAGGCCGCCTTTCGTCGACTCACTCACCAGGCCCGCCGGGTCTATTGGCTCAACCCCGAGGCGGTCATCCGCTGGGACACCGACGACTCAATCGTCGCCGACTACCGGCCGTACTGCAACGGTGTCTTCGAGGTCCGCACACTGCGTCAACTGACCGATGTGATCACCGACCTGGTTTGAAGCCCTAGTCGTCGTCTGTTGCGTCGTCGTCTGTTGCGTCGTCATCTGTCGCGTCGTCATCTGTTGCGTCGTCATCTGTCGCGTCGTCGTCTGTTGCGTCGTCGTCTGTCGCGTCGTCATCTGTCGGGTCGTCACTCGTGACGGCCGGTTCGACGACCTTGAACTCGGCATCAAGATTGACTTCAACTTCGGATCCGTCGTCGCGCGTAACCTCCACCTCGAAGAACCCGTCCTCCTCATCGACCTCGGTCTCCGTGACCCGACCTCCCCCGGCTGAAGCCAGGGCTGCGGCTGTGGCCAGTTCCAAATCTTTGCCAGCGATCGGCGTGTCGTCGTCCTGGCTGGATGCCAGGGCAACTCCGCCGCCCGCCGCCGCACCAATCACTATCGTGATCGCCGCCACTGTGATCTTCACGCGTTTGTTCATCGTGTACTTCTCCTATCGGATACCGCCGGTGCCGCTAGCACCAACTACCCACTCTGCCAAGTCGCAGCCAAGTCCCCGCTGAGATTCGCAACCTTGCCGGAAAAATAGGCCGAGGCGCCCCCGCGGGAGCGCCTCGGCCACACGGATCTCGCCGGGCGACTACTCGCCGCGGACCCGCTTGACAATCTCGGTGGCGATGTTGTTCGGCACCTCGTCGTACTTCGCGAACTGCATCGTGTAGGTGGCGCGACCCTGGGTACGCGACCGCAGGTCGGTGGAGTAGCCGAACATCTCCGACAACGGGATCTGGGACCGGACGACCTGGGTGTTGCCCCGTGCCTCCATGCCCTCGATACGGCCACGACGGCTCGACAAGTCGCCCATCACGTCGCCCATGTATTCGTCCGGGGTGACGACCTCGACCGACATGATCGGCTCGAGCAGGACCGGCTTGGCCATCTCGGCTGCCTTCTTGAACGCCATCTGACCGGCGATCTTGAACGCCATTTCCGAGGAGTCGACATCGTGGTACTGACCGTCGACGAGGATTGCCTTGACATCAACGGTTGGGTACCCGGCCAGCACACCTGACTCCAGCGCGGCCTGCATGCCCTGGTTCGTCGGGTTGATGTACTCACGGGGGATACGACCACCCGAGATCTTGTCGACGAACTCGTACCCCTTGCCCGGGTTGGGTTCGAGGCTGATCTTGACGACGGCGAACTGGCCGGTGCCACCGGTCTGCTTGATGTGCCGGTACTCGATCGGCCCGACTTCCTTCGTCACCGTCTCGCGGTAGGCCACCTGCGGCTTGCCGACAGTGGCGACCACGTTGAACTCGCGCATCATCCGGTCGACGAGAATTTCGAGGTGGAGCTCGCCCATGCCCGAGATCACGGTCTGGCCGGTCTCTTCGTCGGTGCGCACCCGGAAGGTCGGGTCTTCGTCGGAAAGTGACTTGAGCGCCTTGCCCAGCTTCTCCTGATCGTCCTTGGTCTTGGG
>JANNNL010000454.1:0-8227 GCA_031398525.1 Actinomycetes bacterium
TCGTCGCCAACGCGCTGCGCTACGCGCCCTCCACCCAACCGCGGATCACCGCCGATCGTATTGGGGAGCAAGTGCACATCTGTGTCATCGACACCGGACCAGGCATTCCCCGCCAGCAGCGTGATCGCGTCCTCGAACCCTTCCAACGCCTCGATGATCGTCGATCCGATCTGGGCGTCGGGCTCGGACTCTCGATTGCTCAGGGCTTCATGACATCGATGGGCGGCACACTGTCACTCGACGACACGCCCGGCGGAGGTCTCACGGTGACCATCTCGATTGGAGCACTGACGTGACGCGAATCCTGGTAGTCGACGACGAACCGCAGATCCGCCGTGCTCTCGAACTGAATCTGAGTGCTCGCGGTTACACAGTTGATGCTGCCGCAACGGGTGAACAGGCCCTGACGATGGCCGCAAGCGAACATCCCGATGCGATCCTGCTCGATCTTGGACTCCCCGGCATGGACGGGCTGACGGTCATCGAGGCCATCCGCGGCTGGTCGACCACCCCGATCATCGTGTTGACGGTCCGAGATGACGAACGATCCAAGGTGAAGGCGTTGGACTACGGAGCCGATGATTACGTCACCAAACCCTTCGGCATGGCTGAGCTGCTCGCTCGCCTTCGAGCCGTGCTCCGTCGCACCCCCGACGGGGCCCCCGGCCCTCCATCGGTAGATACCGGCCATGTTCACATTGATCTCGCCGCCCATCGCGTCGTCGCCCGAGATCGAGCCGAGATCCGCCTCACCCCAACGGAGTGGTCGATCGTCGAGCATCTCGTCAGGAATCCCGGGCGACTGGTCACCTATCGACAGCTCGCCACTGCGCTGTGGGGCCCAACGGCCCCGGCCGACTCCAATGTATTGCGCGTCCATATGGCCCATGTACGCCGCAAACTCGAGCCCGACCCAACCCGACCGGTGTCGTTTCGCACGGACTCTCGAATGGGATACCGCTTCGAACCACCGGCCGGCAGTGAACCCGAGACCGACGAGCACTAGCCAGACCGGCGGGCAAACCGCGCTCAGATGAGCTTGTTGTCGGTGAGCCAGGTGCGAGCGACATCCTCGGACGACTCCTTGTCGATCACGCTGCGGGCGTTGAGGGCAACGAACTCGTCTTGCGTGAGTGCGGCGTTCACCTTGGTCAACGCGGCGCGGGCCTGGTCGTTCACCTTGTCGGAAACGACCGGTGCAAGATTGTCGGGGAAGAACAATCCGTCAGGATCGGCGAGGGCGACGAGGTTGTTCGACTGTATTGTCGGGTCGGCGGTGTAGATGTTGGCGAGTTGGATGTCTCCATCAACCAGCGCCTTGACGGTCAATGGCCCACCGCTGTCCTCGACCGCTTTGAAACCGGCAACGGCGATGCCGTACTTGGCCTCGAGCGCAGCGGGTCCATACGGGCGGGTTTCCAGCTCCGAGTTTCCGCCAACCGAGAGCGGTTCGGTCACGTTTTTCAGCGATGCAAGATCGGTCAGCTTGTACTTGTCGGCGAACTCCCGGGTAACCGTCCACGAGTTCTGATCCGAAGCGGCCGCAGGCTCAAGAGCGGTCAATCCCGCAGGCAGCTTCTGCTGGAGTTGCTCGTAGACGGCCTCGGCGTTGCCTCCTGCGGCGGCCGGGTCGAGCGCCTGGAGCAGGCTGCCGATGTACTCGGGGAACACATCGATCTTGCCCGCTTGAAGCTCCGGCAGATACACCTCGCGTTGCCCAATCTGGTACTGCCGATCGACCGTGAACCCCTCGGACTCGAGCGCCTGCGCGTAGATCTCAGCGACGATCTCATTCGAGTAATAGGCCTGCGAGCCAACGACGAGCGTTTCGCCGTTCGACGAGGGCGGCTCCGACGACGACGGGTCCGATGAGGAGGCGTCGGTTGCCGAAGCATCCGGAGCTGAAGCATCCAGGGGATCGCTGGACCCGCATGCAGCAACGGCCAACGATCCAAGGGTGACAGCCGCAACCAGGCGTCGAATTCGAGCGATGGTGGACATGATGATTCCTTTCTGACCGGGTTGGGTCAGTTCGACACCGACGATGCGGTGAGTTCTGCGGGCGATTGGGTTGTTCGAACCCCGATGGGGACAGCAAGCCGCTGGGCAAGCCCGAACACGGCTTCGGAAACCAGCGCGAGGGCGATGACGAGGAGCGCCCCGGCGAGCATTTGGGGATAGTCGTTGGTCTTCAAGCCAGAGAAGATGAAGCGCCCGAGGCCGCCCCCACCGACGTAGTCCGCGAGTGTTGCGGTGGCGACAACCTGTAATGCCGCCGATCGCAATCCGCCAATCAGCAGTACCAAGCCAAGCGGAATCTCGATCTTTCCGACGATCTGCATTTCGGTCATCCCGAGCGCTCGGGCGGAGTCGATCGTGATGCGGTCGACGGCTTCGAAACCCGCATACGCCCCGGTGAGGATCGACGGGATCGCCCACACAACCAACGCGAACAGCGGAGCGCTCAAACCAAAGCCGAGACTGAGCGCGATGATGGACAGGAAGCCGAGCGTCGGTAGGGCACGAACGGCACCGGCAAGCGTCACCGCCAGCCCACGGCCATGGCCGGTATGACCGATGACGAAGCCGATCGGGATCGCGATTGCGGCCGCGATCACGACAACGACAACCGAGATCCACAGGTGCTCGACCACTCGATGCACGATGCCGTTCGGTCCGCCGTAGTGCGACGAGTCGGTGAGCCACTCGATCGCGTCACCGATGAGTCTCATGGCGCACCTGCCAGGCTGCTGGCTTCGGTTCGCAGTCGCCGACCTGCCGCCTTCGTCGTCCTCCTTGTCGTCGTTGCCCATGGAAGCAAGAGGCGACCGGCGAGGACCACGCACATATCGATGGCGATGGCGAGCGCCATGGTCATCACGATGCCCGAGATGATTTCCTCGGGGATGTTGCGCTGGATGCCGTCGGTGAACAGCAGGCCGAGACTCTTGACACCAAGTACTGCGCCGACAGTCGTAAGACTGACGGTGCTCACGGCGACAACGCGCATGCCCGAGACCAGCACCGGACCCGCCAACGGCAGTTGGACCCGCCAGAATCGCGCCCACGGGGAGAATCCCACTGCCGTCGCCGCCATCACGACGTCGTGATCGATACCGTCGAGGGCGTCGACGGTGACCCGCACCATCAGCGCGATCCCATAGAGCGTGAGCGCGACGACGACGTTGATCGGATCGCGTAGGCCGGTACCGAGCAATGCGGGAAGGGCAATGAACAGCGGCAGCGAGGGGATGGCATACAGCAGCCCCACCGCCGCCAGAATGACCCCTCGACTCCCCCTCAGGCGGCGAACGCCGCATCCCAATGGCACGGCGATGACGAGGCATAACACGATCGCGGGAACGGCAATGGTGGCGTGCTGCAATGTTCGCTCGACGATCAGATCGGCGTTGTCGCGTACCCAGTTCATGGGCCCGTCATCTGACGCTCGGCCAACGTCCCATCCGATTGAGCATCCTCTACCAACAACCCTGCCGGTCGGCCGTCGGCGTCAACGACGAGGCTTCGACCTGCGTCGTCATGACGAATGAAAAGCTGCCGCGACGCACGGTCGGCACCGATGAATGCCGAGACGAAATCGTCGACCGGGTCAGCCAGAATCTGCGCGGGGGTGCCCATCTGGGCGATCACACCGCCCTGTCGAAGGATGACGACCTGATCGGCGAGAGCGAATGCCTCGGCGATGTCGTGCGTGACGAGCACGACCGTCTTGCCGAGTTCTCGCTGCAATCGAGCCAGTTCATTCTGCAGCTCAGCGCGAACGATCGGGTCGACCGCACCGAACGGTTCATCCATCAACAGAATGTTCGGGTTGCCGGCCAGAGCGCGGGCGACACCGACGCGCTGCTGCTGGCCGCCCGAGAGCTGACGGGGATACCGGTCGGCGAGCGTCCGGTCAAGCCCGACCGTGGTCAGCAACTCGAGCGCGGCACGATGCGCGTCTCGCTTCGAAACACCCTTGAGCATGGGAATCGTCGCCACGTTGTCGATGACCTTTCGATGAGGCAGCAACCCTCCGGCCTGCAGCACATATCCGATGCCGCGACGCAGTTCCACACGATCACCTGACTCGACGTTCACACCATCGATTTCGACCGTGCCCGACGTCGGATCGACCATGCGATTGATCATCCGCAGAATGGTCGTCTTGCCACACCCCGACGACCCGACCAGTGCGGTCGTTTTGTGCGCCGGCATGACGAGGTCGAGGTTTGTGACCGCGACCGTGCCGTCCGGGAACATCTTTGTCACCGATCGAAACTCGATCATGGGCACCGCATTCGACAACGCATTGCGACGGACGTACCCGGCCGTCGCGGCGTTGATACCCGATCGTCGGTCGCGTGAAACGATCCGGCTCGCTGCTTCCATCCCTCCGAGCGGTCGAGGGAGCTTCGGTCGAGCGTGCTCTGCAGTTGACCTATTCTCGGTTTAGCCGAATGGAGTCTGGGGTAATGGCCAAGCGACACGCAGCCGACGGTCGTCAGCAAACGGAGAAACGCATGGAATGTGATCCCCGTCGTGGTTGAGCCGCTGCGACTACGAATTCCCGAACCATTCGCGCGGCCTGGTGACAAACCAGTGTTTCGTGATCTGCGGATCGACCGGGCGGGCGAGGTTCGTCGACCACCGATCGATGTAGCGGCGAGCGAGATCGTCGACCTGGGAGCCGACATGATTCGGGTACTCGACATTCACGGCGATGCCTGCGGGCCGTGGGCCGGCACCCTCGACGCCGATCAACTACGCCAAGGGTTGCGCGACATGCTGACGGTGCGGGTCTTCGACGCCCGGATGCTGCGCAGTCATCGCCAGGGCAACACCTCGTTCTATATGCAATCACTCGGCGAGGAGGCCGTCGCGTGCGCCCATCGTCGAGCGCTCGGTCAACTCGACATGTGCTTCCCCACCTATCGCCAGCAAGGTTTGCTGATTTCGGCCGGCTACCCGTTGGTCGACATGATCAATCAGATCTATTCGAACAAGCACGATCCGCTGAAGGGGCGCCAGCTGCCGGTGATGTACTCGTCGGCGGAGTTCGGGTTCTTCTCGATCTCGGGCAATCTCGGCACACAGTTCATCCAAGCCGTCGGCTGGGCGATGGCATCGGCATTGTCGGGTGATACGCGGATTGCCTCCGCCTGGATCGGTGACGGTGCCACCGCCGAGTCCGACTTCCACTCGGCGATGGTGTTCGCCTCGACGTACCACGCCCCGGTCATCCTCAACATCGTCAACAACCAGTGGGCGATTTCGACGTTCCAAGGATTCGCCCGCGGCGACTCATCCACCTTCGCCACCCGTGGCCACGGTTTCGGCATCGCCTCGCTGCGAGTCGACGGCAACGACTATCTCGCGGTCCACTCAGCATCGCAGTGGGCGGCTGAACGGGCCCGCGCCAACCACGGACCGACGCTCATCGAATGGGTGACGTATCGCGTAGGAGCCCACTCGACATCCGACGATCCCGGCGCATATCGTCCCAAAGAGGAGCCCTACACGTGGCCCCTAGGAGATCCCATCGACCGACTGCGCAACCACCTGATCCGCATCGGGGAATGGACCGAGGACCAGCATCAGCAATGCGTCGCCGAGGTCGAAGCCGCGGTGAAGGCTGCTGCGGACGAGGCCGAGCGCTTTGGGACTCTGCGCAGCGAGCACGCCGCGCCGGCATCGATGTTCGACGACGTGTACGCCGTCATGCCCGGTCATCTCCGTCGCCAACGCGACCAGGCCGGGTTGTGACATGACGCGGATGACGATGGTCGAAGCGATCCGTGACGCGCACGTGGTGACGATGGAACGCGACGAGCGCGTCGTGGTGTTCGGCCAAGACGTCGGTTACTTCGGCGGGGTGTTTCGATGTACGCACGGGCTGCAGGAACGCTTTGGACCGCATCGCTGCTTCGATGCCCCGATCAACGAGAGCGGCATCGTTGGCGCGGCGATCGGCATGGGTGCATACGGACTTCGCCCCTGCGTGGAGATTCAGTTTGCCGACTACGTATACCCCGCCTACGACCAGATTGTGTCGGAGGCGGCCCGGTTGCGCCACCGTTCGGCCGGTGATTTCACGGCGCCGATCACGATCCGCATGCCAACCGGCGGCGGCATTTTCGGTGGCCAAACGCACTCGCAAAGCCCCGAGGCGATCTTCACCCACGTCGCCGGACTGAAGACCGTCATCCCGTCCAATCCGTATGACGCCAAGGGTCTTCTGATCGCCGCCATCGAAGACGATGACCCCGTCATCTTTCTCGAGCCCAAGCGTTTGTACAACGGCCCGTTCGATGGACATCACGAGCGGGCCATCGTGCCCTGGTCGACACACCCCCTCGGTGACGTTCCCGAGGGTCATTACACGGTGCAGCTGGGTTCCGCACGAGTTCATCGAGTCGGCGAGGACGTCACCGTGTTGGTCTACGGAACCATGGTTCATGTCGCCGAGACGGCCGCCGCCGAGACCGGTATCGATGCCGAGATCATCGATCTGCGCAGCCTGGTGCCTCTCGATCTGGGCACCATCGTCGAGTCGGTGCGCAAGACGGGCCGGTGCGTGATCGCTCACGAGGCCACATTGACCTCGGGTTTCGGGGCCGAGTTGTGCGCGGTCGTTCAGGAGCATGTGCTCTGGTCATTGGAAGCGCCGATTGCCCGGGTGACTGGATGGGACACGCCGTATCCCCACGCCCACGAGTGGAACTACTTTCCCGGACCGGCCCGCCTCGGTGCGGCAATGCGCGCCACCATGGCCGAGCGATGAGCGTCTTGGTGGTTCGACTTCCCGACGTCGGTGAGGGGGTTGCCGAGGCGGAACTCGTAGCGTGGCATGTCGCGGTCGGCGACCTGGTCACATCCGAGGCAACCGTCGCGGAAGTTTTGACCGACAAGGCCACCGTCGAGATCTACTCGCCCGTGAACGGCCGGATCATCGCGCTGCACGGCGAAGCCGGTGACGTGCTGGCAGTCGGAAGTGACTTCATCGCCATCGAGACAGACGAGTCACCTGAACCGGCGACTTCAACCGTCGACCCGGGAACGGCCACTGAAACGGCCACGCACATGATCTCGGCAACGGCCGAGGGCGACCCAGTCATCGCCGGCGAACCTCGGTCAACCGGTCATGGCACTGCACTTGCTGCTCCTGCGGTTCGCGAGCGGGCCCACGCACTTGGCATCGATCTCAACAAGGTCAGCGGGACCGGGCCGGATGGTCGGATCACCCACCGCGATCTCGACGCTCGACTGGTGGATCGCAGCATGCCACTGGAGCGGACCGTCTCGCCCGAAGCCAAGCCCACGTCGGCCGAGGAATCGACGCAGATCCCGCTGATTGGGATGCGACGCAAGATCGCCAACCAGATGACGACCGCCTATTCACGTATTCCCCACATCACCTTTGTCGACGAAGTCGATATGACTCAGATCGAGCATCTTCGGCGGTCGTTGGCCCACGAATATCCCGACCAGCAACGGGTCACGGTGCTGCCCTTTGTAATCAGTGCGCTCATTCAAGCGGTTGTCGAGCACCCCGAGGTGAACGCCACGTTCGACGATGAGGCAAACGTGCTCACGACGTACCGTGCGGTTCATATCGGCATCGCCACTCAAACCGCGAGTGGACTGGTGGTGCCCGTGGTTCACGACGCGCAGACACGTGACCTGTGGCAGCAGGCCGAAGAACTTGAACGCGTCACATCGGCGGCACGAAGTGGTAGTGCACTGCGGACCGAACTCAGTGGATCGACGATCACCATTACTTCGCTCGGAGCATTGGGTGGTCTCGTCACGACCCCGATCATCAATCATCCCGAAGTTGCGATTGTTGGAATCAACAAGATGCAAACTCGTCCGGTGTGGGATGGCACATCGTTTGTTCCTCGCACAATGATGAATCTCTCATCGAGCTTCGACCACCGCATCGTCGATGGTTCGCAGGCTGCGACCTTTGTGCAGCGAATCAAAATGCTGCTCGAGGAACCATCAATGCTGTTCATGCCTCGTCGCTCGGCATTGCCAGCCTCGTCGCCCGACTGACGGAGGAGACCTTTGGTTGAAAAGTTCAAAGACACGTCATCCGAAACGACCCCACGCTCCGAAGATTCCGTGAGTGTGCCAAACGGCCCGCCACAACGAACGGGAGATGATGATCATGAAGAGGAATAGAATACGCGCCTGTATCGCGCTCGGAACCGTCGCGGTTGCC
>JANNNL010000479.1:0-8052 GCA_031398525.1 Actinomycetes bacterium
GACTCCTCAGCCTCGCTGTAGGCGTTTCCTCCGAGGTGGTGACGCCGGTCGATGATGAGCACGCGCCGCCCCAGCTCGCTTGCGACGCGCTCGGCGATGGTGAGGCCGTAGAACCCGGCAGAGTGTGGGTCTGACCGACAAACGTTCTGTTGCCCGCGCGGTGCTCGACCAGGTGGTTGAGCTGCTCAACGGCCGGCCGACCGCCGATTGAACACCCATTTTCCTCCCGCAGCCGGGCGGACAATCACAAGAATCTTGAAGGAGTAAGTAGTGACCACGAACTGGACGTTCACCTCGGAATCGGTGACCGAGGGCCATCCCGACAAGATGGCCGATCAGGTATCCGATGCGGTGCTCGATGCCATCCTCGCCGAGGATCCGATGGGTCGGGTGGCGTGTGAGACGTTGCTGACCACCGGTCTGTGTGTCGTTGCCGGAGAGATCACCACGACGGCGTATGTCGACATCCCCAAGCTTGCCCGCGGTGTGATCAACGAGATCGGCTACGACAACGCGCTCTACGGCTTCGACGGCAACACCTGCGGTGTGATCGTCTCGATCGACGAGCAGAGCCCGAACATCGCGCAGGGTGTCGATTCCTCCGAAGAGGTCCGCTCGGGCAAGAGCGGCGAAGACCTGCTCAACAGCCAGGGCGCCGGCGACCAGGGCATGATGTTCGGCTACGCCTGCGACGAGACCCCCGACCTGATGCCGCTGCCGATCTGGCTGGCCCACCGCATGGCCGAGCGCCTCACCGAGGTCCGCAAGGCCGACGTGGTGCCGTACCTGCGTCCCGACGGCAAGACCCAGGTCACCTTCGACTACGAGGACGGCAAGCCGGTCCGCCTGCGTACCGTGCTCATCTCTACCCAGCATGCCCCGGGCATCGATCGCGACACGATGATCCGTCCCGACCTCATCGAGCAGGTCATCCGCCCGGTCATCCCCGAGCAGTTCGCCGACGACGACTACACCGTGTACGTCAACCCGACGGGCACCTTCGTGCTCGGTGGCCCGCATGCCGACACCGGCCTGACCGGTCGCAAGATCATCGTCGACACCTATGGCGGTATGGGCCGTCACGGCGGCGGTGCCTTCTCGGGCAAGGACCCGTCGAAGGTCGACCGTTCGGCCGCCTACGCCGCTCGCTGGGTCGCCAAGCACGTCGTAGCGTCCGGCGCAGCCGCTCGTTGCGAGGTCCAGGTGGCGTATGCCATCGGCGTCGCTCAGCCCGTGTCGATCTACGTCGAGACGTTCGGCACCGCTAACGTCGACAGCGCAACGATCGAGGCTGCCGTGCGTTCGGTGTTCGACCTTCGTCCGGCCGCGATCCTTCGCGACCTCGACCTTCGTCGCCCGATCTACCGCAAGACGGCCGCCTACGGTCACTTCGGCCGCCCGAACCCGGAATTCACCTGGGAGCAGGCCAGCCGCCTGGCCGATTTCAAGGCCGCCTGCGGCCTGTGAGGCCGTGACCGTTTGTCGGTGCTAGACGACGACGCGCCCCTGGTGGCGCGCGTTCTGCCCGACGTCAGCGGTCTCGAAAAACGTTTCGACTACCTGGTCCCGGACGCCGTTCGGGACCAGGTGCGCGTCGGGACCATCGTCCGCATCCAACTCGGTACGCGGCGCGTCGGCGGTTGGGTCGTCGGCCTGGGCCCAGCCGACGGGACGGTCGCCCTCGATCGGCTGAAACCCATAGCGAAGGTCCGGGGTTGGGGCCCAGCGCCCGAGGTGATCGAGTTGGCACAGTGGGGGGCGTGGCGGTGGTGTGGCCGAATTCGCTCGATTCTCACCGTCGCTTCGCCCGCCCGTGCAGTGACACGTCTCGCCGCGCCAGCTCGGTCGCTGGCGCCCGACGCCTCGCCGGGATGGAGCGGGGTGGTCCGCATCCCCGCGGCCGCCGATCCGTACGGCGCGATTCGCGAGGCATGTGGAGCGGGCCCGGCATTGGTCATCGTCCCCTCGGTTGCCGGCGTTCAGGTCGTTGCGGCCCGATTACGGGCCGATGGTCTGGCGGTCGCCGTGATGCCCGACGGCTGGTCGCAGGCGATGGCAGGCACCGACGTGGTGATCGGGGCCCGCGGGGCCGTCTGGGCCCCGTGCAGCGGCCTGAGATCGGTGGTGGTCGTCGACGAGCACGACGAGTCGCTGCAAGAAGAGCGCAATCCCACCTGGCATGCCCGCGACGTGGCCATCGAGCGGGCTCGCCGGTCGGGAGCCGAATGCATCCTGATCTCGCCGGCCCCTTCACTGACCGCGTTGGAATGGGCCGGGACTCGCCTGCAGCGCCCGTCACGGTTGGCCGAGCGCAACGGCTGGCCGATCGTTGACGTCGTCGACATGGACGACGTTGAACCGTGGGTCACCTCAATGCTCTCGTCCCGCCTCATCCAGCAGTTGCGCAACCCCGACCGGCGCGTCATCTGCGTGCACAACAGCCCGGGTCGCGCCCGCCGTCTGGCGTGTCGGGCGTGCCGAACCGTGGCGACGTGCGAACAATGCGAGGCCGCCGTTGAGGAATGGGACGAGGGCACGCTGAGCTGCCGTCGCTGCGGCACCCAACGGCCGAAAGTATGCGGCCACTGCGGCTCGGGAGCGCTGGCCAATCTGCGTCCCGGTATCAAACGGCTGCGCGAAGAACTGGCCGCAGCGGCCGGGCGTGAGGTCATCGAGGTGTCGGGGGCCGACGGCGACGGTGAACCGGTCGACGCGGGGATATACGTCGGTACCGAGGCGGTGCTTCACCGGATTCGCCGCGCCGACACCGTCGCGTTCCTCGATCTCGACGCCGAATTGCTCGCCCCGCGCTATCGAGCCGCCGAGCAGGCCATGGGCCTGCTGGTCCGCGCAGCCCGACTGGTCGGGCCGCGCGCTGATGGCGGCCGGTTGATCGTGCAGACCCGCCTGCCGCGCCATCCGGTCGTCGACGCCGCCCTCTACGCCGACCCGGGCCGATTGGCGGCAACCGAGCAGGCATCCCGACGAGCGCTGGGCTTTCCGCCGTTCGGGGCGCTTGCGTCGGTCGGCGGAACTGGTGCAGCCGACTGGTTGGCGGCGACCGACCTGGTCACCGCGCCGATCGACGGCCGGATGCTGGCCCGGGCACCGTCGTGGGCGGCGCTAGCCGATGGCCTCGCCGCCGTACCCCGGCCGCCCGGTTCCCGGTTGCGAGTTGTTGTCGACCCGCCGCGTGACTGACCACCGCTGACGTACGACTGGTGTCAGCGGCTGACGCGCAGGATCCGGTATCCCTGGTACGACGTCCATCGCTTGGTCGGCCAACCTTCGCTGCCGAGCCACTTCACCAACGAGTCCGACCCCAGGTGCTTGTGGACCACAAGCACGGCTGAACCGTCGGGGGTGAGCCGGGCCAGCCAACGCAGCAGCATTTCGTGCATCAGCACCTTGCCGATACGGATCGGTGGGTTGCTCCAGATCTGATCGAACATGACCTCGTCGGGCACGTCGTCGGGCAACGCCACCGAGATGTTCGAGACCTCGTTGAGGGCCGCGTTCGCTACGCACAACGTGTTGGCCCGCTGATTGATGTCGGTCGCCCAGATCGTGGCGCCGGGGCTTCGTTGCGCCAGGTTAATGGCGATGGGGCCGATGCCGCTGCCGAGATCGAGCAGCGTACCGGTGTCGGGAGGCGCGGGTGCCAGCTTGAGCAGGGTCCGGGTACCCGGGTCGAGCCCCTCGGCGCTGAACACCCCGCGTTCGGTGAGCAGACGCATAGAGATTCCGTCGACGGCCGTGGCGAACTCCCGTCGTTTCGACGGGTCACTCGGTTGCGATTCGAAGTAGTGGGAACTCATGCACCCTCGGGGCTCGTTGCGATTGGGCTCGTTGTATGGACGCTCGTTGTATGGAGGCTCGTCGGTCAGCGCCGAAGCCGGGTGACAGGGTACGGCCCCAGATAGCCTGGCCGGTCATGGCGTATGAGATCCGCACCTACGGCGATCCAGTGTTGAAGTCAAAGGCCGCCGAGGTTGCCGAGATCGACGGCAAGGTCGCTCGCCTCATCGACGACATGTTCGCGACGTTGTACAAGTCCGACTCGGGTATCGGTCTTGCCGCCCCCCAGATCGGCGTCCAGAAGAAGATCTTCGTCTGGGACATGGATGACGAACCGCTGGTGGTCATTAACCCGGTGATCGCCGAGTCGAGCGGGGAGTGGGCGTACGACGAGGGTTGCCTGTCAATCCCCGGGTTGTACGTCGAGATGATTCGCCCCAAAGAGGTCCTGATGAAGGGGTGGTCGATCGACGGCGAAGAGGTCACCTTCGAAGCCGACGAACTCGCCGCCCGCCTGTTTCAGCACGAGATCGACCACCTCGATGGCATCTTGATGTTCGACCGGATGGAGCCCGACCAGCGGCGTGAAGCGCTCGGAGAGTACCGCCGCCTACAAGAGGCTCCCGCCGAGCCGGTGAAGCCCCGGCGCGTGCGACTGCGGTGAACCTTCTGCCTTGTCCGGCTCATCCCCGGCGGCTGGTGTACCTCGGCACCCCGCAGATGGCGGTGCCGACGCTGGAAGCGCTCGTGACAGCCGGCTTCGAGATTCCGCTGGTCGTCACCCGCGTTGACAAGCGACGAGGTCGTGGAAATGACCTGACCCCCAGCCCGGTCAAGGCGGCGGCGATTCGGCTGGGGCTCCCGGTGAGCCACCGGGTTGAGGACGCGGTCCACGTCGGAGCTGAGTTGGGCGTGGTCGTTGCCTTTGGCCAGTTGATCAAGCGCCAGGTGCTTGAGGCACTCCCGATGGTCAACCTCCACTTCTCGCTACTGCCTCGCTGGCGGGGCGCAGCCCCCGTCGAGCGGGCGATCCTGGCAGGGGATCAGCTGACGGGTGTCGGCGTGATGCGGGTTGAGGAGGGCCTCGATACCGGAGGTTTGTATTCCCAGGCGGTTGTCGTCGTCGGCGAGCGCCCCGTGGCCGAACTGCGCGATGAGCTAGTGATCGTCGGGACGGCACTGCTGCTCGGATCGCTTCGTCAAGGCCTCGGTGCGCCGATCCCGCAGCTCGGTGAACCGGTCTATGCGCGCAAGATCGATTCCGCTGAACTGCAGATCGACTGGACGCGGTCGGCGGTCGAGATCGCCCGGCTGGTTCGGCTTGGGATGGCATGGACGACGTTTCGGGGTCGGCGGCTCAAGGTGCTCGCCGCCCGAGTTTCGTCGGCGGATGCTGCGCAGTCCCCAGGGGTCGTCGTCCAACATGCCGTCGCCACGGGCGACGGCATGTTGCAACTGGTGACGGTACAACCCGAAGGCAAGGCGGTGATGACGGCCCAGGCATGGATCAACGGGGCACGTCCAGGGCCCGGTGACCAACTCGGCGGTGGTGGTTGACATGGACGGGCAATGAGCGATGCCGGTGCAGTGAGCTTCGAATGACGGCGGCACCGACGGCGCTGCTGATCGGTGGCACGGGCCCGACCGGGCCACCGATCGCCCTCGGGTTACAGGCGCGCGGCTACGACGTCACTCTGCTCCACTCGGGACGCCACGAGTTGACCGAGGTCGCCGAAAGCGCCGGATTCCGCCACATCCACGGAGACGTCTACCGCGAAGAGGGCCTGCGAGCGGCGCTGTCCGACGAACGCTTCGACGTCGCGATCGCCAGCTACGGCCGGTTGCGCAGTATCGCCGACGTGCTCGTCGGGCGGGTCGGGCGCTTGTTGTCGATCGGGGGAGTGCCGGTGTACCGAGGCTATTTCGACCCGGCGGTGTATCACCCCCCTGGCCTGCCAGTGCCGACCGGTGAGGACGCGGCGAAGTCGACCGAGTCTGAGGACGGCAAGAGCTACCGGATCGGTCGCACCGAGGAGATGCTGTTCGCCACGCACCCCACCGCCACCCACTTCCGCTACCCGTTCGTCTATGGACCCCGCCAACTCGTCCCCCGGGAATGGTGCGTCGTGCGGCGGATTCTCGACCGGCGACCATTCATCATCCTCCCCGATGACGGGCTGGCGCTGGTGACCTTCGGGTACGTCGACAACCTCGCCCACGCGATTCTGTGCGCGGTGGATCAACCGGATGCGTCGATGGGTGAAGCGTTCAACTGCGGCGACGAGGAGTGCTCACCCTGCGCCAGGTCGTCGAGCTGATCTGCGATGAACTCGGCTCCGAAATGGACATCGTGTCGATGTCCGCCGACCTGGCGGTGCCGAGCCGGCCGCTGATGATGAACTACATGAACCGCCACCGGGTGCTCGACATCTCCAAGTTGCAGCACAGGCTCGGCTATCACGATGTCGTCCCGGCTCGCCAAGCAATTCCGCGGACCGCTCGCTGGCTAGTCGAAAACCGGCCGGAATCAGGGGGAACCGAGGAGTACATACTCCAAGACCCGTTCGACTATTCCGCCGAGGACCGCCTTGTCGAGTGGTGGCGCTCGGCAACCGCCAATCCTCCCGGCCTCGGCTACACCCAACCCCCCGGCTACGGGATCGCCTACGCCGGCCCCGGCACGTCCCGCGTCAGGCCCGACACCCGGATCTGATGCCTCGTCTCCAGCGACCCGGAAGTCGCGCCGGTCGCCACGTTGACCATTCGTTCGCCGATGGTCTCGGCGTCGGCGAAGATCGTTCCATGCATGAGTGGGATGGATCGATGGATCTTTTGGCGCAGTCGGTGATCGGCTACGCCATCGAACGCGTCAAGGTGCCCAAAGATCCCCATTGGGGGGCTCGTCCTGCAGATGAACTCGACCGCGTTCTGGCGGGCAGCGTCTCGCCGAACGGGATCGGCGGACATGAGGCATTGCGGGTGTTCCGCGACGTGTTGATGCCAGCGACTCGGCCATTCGACCACCCGATGGCCTTGGCATATGTGCCGACGGCGCCCTCTCCCGCGGCGACGCTGTTCGATCTTGTCGTCAGCGCATCGTCGATCTTCGCGGGGCATTGGGAGTCGGGCGCGGGAGCAATCGCGGCCGAGAATCATGCGCTTCGCTGGCTGGCCGATCTCGCCGGGTTTCCATCGACCGCGGGCGGATGCTTCGTCTCGGGTGGATCCGCGGCGAACCTGTCGGCCCTGGTCGCCGCTCGTTTCCAGGCTGGGCAGCGTCGAGCACGGCCTACTCGGTGGTGCATCGCCACGACCGCGGAGGCCCATGCCTCGATCCGAGCGGCGGCCCGGGTGATGGACATCGATGTGCTCACCGTGCCCGCCGATGAGCGCGGCCGCATGCACGGTCAAGTGCTGCGTGAGGTCGCGGCGGGCCACGACGGGATCTTCGCCGTTGTGGCCAATGGAGGAACGACGAACGCGGGTGCCGTCGATGATCTCGAGTCGATTGCTCAGGTCTGTACTGAGCGCGACTGGTGGCTGCACGTCGATGGCGCGTACGGGTTGGCTGCATTGTGTGCGCCGTCGGCTCGGGCGAGCTTCGTCGGAATCGAGCGGGCCGATAGCTTCGGGGTTGATCCTCACAAGTGGCTGTTCGCCCCCTATGACTGCGCCGCACTGGTCTATCGCGATCCTCGGGTGGCAGCCGAGGCGCACGCCCAACACGGTGAATACCTCGACGCCGTCGATCGCGGCGAGTGGAACCCGGCTGACTACGCGTACCACTTGTCGCGCCGGGCTCGGGGCCTACCGCTGTGGTTCTCACTCGCGACCCATGGCACCGACGCCTACAGCCGCGCGGTCGAGTCGACACTCTTCACCGCGCGAGCGTTCGCGGCCGAGATTGCCGCCCGGCCCGAGTTCGAACTCCTGCTCGATCCGCAACTGTCGGTCGTGCTGTTCACCCGTGTTGGTTGGACCCCCGAACGGTACGCGGCGTGGACGGCGAGCCGGGCCAAGGAGGGAGTTGTGCTGCTGGTGCCCACCCAATGGCGCCGCGACGTCTGCTATCGGGCGTGCTTTGTCAATCCACGCACCGACATCGACGATCTGCGGGCGGTGCTTGATGATCTGGCCTCGGAGCCTCCAGGACATCGGTAGCCTCCGCCTATGGGAATCGGAAATGGTGCCGAAGACTCCCGGCTGCATGGAACGATGATCGCCGACTCGCTGGTCGATCTGATCGGCAACACG
>JANNNL010000526.1:0-3174 GCA_031398525.1 Actinomycetes bacterium
CACGAACCGTTCGAGGTCTGCCTCACACTCGTCCCATGTCGCTGACTTCTTGCCCGTGAGCGCTCGCACATCGGAGCGATCGTGATCGGCGACCTCGGCCCCGATCTGATCGAATCGCTCCAGGTGCCGAGCGAGGCGGAAGGCGATCCGTACCTGGTAGGCGGCGTAGGGATCGTCGACTTTGATCGATCGCAACGACGTCGACAGGTGCTCATGCGGGGCCGAAACGGGTGTCGCCACCGGCTCGGGAATCGGCACATCGGCGAGGGTCAGACCGAGCTACTCGGCCATCGTCTCGACGGTATGCAGGTTCGTTTCGCTGACCCAGTGGGCGTAGGTCATGTAGTCGGTGTCGGGCAGCGGCCGGGCGATCGGAGCATGGAACGACAGCGCATTGGTCAACGTAAAGAACAGATGGTGGTACTGGATGGCGGCCATGTCGACCGGCTCCCCGGTCAGCTCTTCGTAGCGGTCATACAGTGCGCCGAAGTCACCGAACGGGATGACGGTGTCGCGCATCCGCCAGGCGGCGAGGTCCATCATCGGGTCACCGAGGTGCCCGAGTTCGACGTCCATGATCGACGTGAAATGGCCGTCGTGGTGGTGGAACTGACCCGAGTCCCACACGATCGGGGCCTGGCGAGTCGATGGCGGCATCGGATGGCGTCGCAGCCAGCCGAAGACGAACTCCATCAGCGGATCGGGGCGCACCTTGGTCGACCGGTAGAGGTGCTCGAATCGGCGCAAACCGACCTGCGCGGCGTCGGCGGGAGAGGAACCGCGAATGATGTCGGCGTCGACAAACCGGTCGATCGGGAGTTGGTGCACCCGGGCCAAGGTCTGCAGGTACTCGTCGACAATCGTCGCCCGGTCGGCGGCGGAAACCCCAGCGAAGTCGGGCTTTCCGGGCACTGCCGCCATCGCATAGGCGCGCGGCTCACCGCACCAGCCGTAGACGTGGGGCACCGGGATCCCGTGGTCCTCGAGCAGCCGTTGGAACCGCATCTCGTGGTCGAGGGGGAACACGAGCGGCGTATCCGACCGCTCGCCGCGCACCACCACCCGCTCGCTCACTCCCCCACGGTCGACGTCGACGAACCACATCGGCCGCCAGCGCGGTTGGCGTTGCCACGAGACCACTTTGCCGTCGAGCAACGACTCGATCCACGCCACCACTCGGGCGTCGTTCCCGCTCGACACCCCTTCGTCATCAGCCATAGTGCAGGGTAAATCATCGTCGTTAATCTGCGGCATTGGGCGTCACGCTCGACGAGGTGCGCTGCGAGGCCGAATTCGCCCACACCACTGCGGATGTCGACCTCGGCAGTTGGACGATCTCCGCCGGTTGCGTGGCGGGAGTGTCGGCCAGTTGGAAGGGCATCTACCAGGGCCGAACGGTCGTCAACCTGCGAGTCAGGTGGCGCACGGGTCGCACGCTGGAGCCCGATTGGAAGGTCGAGCATGGTCGGCACGATCATCACGGCGCTGCCGGCGATCAACGCCATTCCGGCCGTGTGCCGCGCCGCACCCGGCATCGTCACCTACGTCGATCTTCCCCTGCTCACCGCTCGCGGGTTCGTCCCGTCGCGGGCCTGATCTCTCGCGCTCGGGACAGTGCGTTGGCTGTTCGTCAGGGCGCGGCGACCATGCTCCGACGGACGATCGCGATCATCGCCGCCAGATCAGGACACGCGTTCATCGTCGACGCGTCGATCAATGGCCGCCACGTCCCATCGATCGATTGCCAAGCCGAGGGCAGCTCGCCGGCGGCGATCACCGAGTGTTCGGCGCGGAGTTCGTCGCGATGCAGAAACTCGGTGTCGGCGTCGAGTGACGCTACGAACTCCCGCCACTCAGTCCGCATGCTGACGTATCCGTAGGTGATCGCGCAGAGCTGACACGGGTAAGTGTCGGGCCGCAGGGCCTTGTGGAGGAAGTCCTTGACCTTGCCGGCGACGGTGCCATCGGCGTTGTACACGAACAACAATCGGGGCCGAGACATGCGCCTACCGTATGCCACCGCTCGTGGTCCGTGTGGTCTGCTGTCGACATGAGCGTGATTACTCGCATCGACATCAGTCACCACCGGCTCGTCCTCGATCCGCCGTTCCCGGCGTCGTGGGACCCGCAACCGCGCACGCACTTTCCGGCGACGATCGTGCGGGTCTTGGACTCCGAGGGCCGGATGGGAGTCGGCTCGGGCGATTCGATGTACGGCTTCGCCGACTACCAGCATCACTTCATCGGCCACGATCCGCTCGATCTTGGCCGGCATCATGCGGTGCTGATGAACATCGAGTTCCACGCCGGCCGCCCGTGGCCGCTCGATGTTGCCCTCTGGGATCTCGCCGGCAGGATCCAGGACCGGCCGATGTGGTCGCTGCTGGGTGGAGCGTCGAACAAGCTGCGGGCCTACGCGTCAAGCGGGGTACATCGCGACATCGCCGCAATGGTCGAGGTCGCAAGACACGCCATCGACCTGGGCTTTCCCGCACTCAAGATCCGCTTCGGCCGCCCGTCGATCGAACAAGATCTCGCTGTGATCCGAGCGATACGCGACGCCGTTGGTGACTCGATTGACCTGATGGTCGACTGCAATCAGGGTTGGCGGATGCCATGGGACGTCACCCAGCCATGGACGGTCGATGTCGCGACAACCGTCGCCCAGCACCTGGTCGCCGAGGACGTGTACTGGATGGAGGAGCCGTTGCATCGCGGTGACTACGTCGGGATGGTCGAGCTTCGTCGACGGGTCCCGGGCCTACGGGTCGCCGGCGGCGAGCTGACCCGGGAGCCTTACGAGTTTCGTGAGCTGCTCGACCGTGGGTGCCTCGACGTCTTCCAACCCGACTGTGTGTGCACCGGCGGCATCACCGGCCTGGCGATGCTGGCCGTCGAGGTTGCGGCTGCAGGCAAGGTTTTCACGCCGCACACCTGGGGCAACGGCATCGGTGTGATGGCCAACCTGCAACTCGCCGCCGGAACTGTCGGCGACGCGGGCTCGTCGTTCGTCGAGTTTCCGTTCGATCCCCCAGAGTGGAGTGCCGAACGGCGCGACTACATGCTGACCGACACCATCACGGTAGACGGCGACGGCTGGATCACCCTCTCCGAGCAACCGGGGCTCGGCATCGAACTCAACGAAGCCGTCCTCGCCCACACCGCGAGCACCTC
>JANNNL010000723.1:0-9966 GCA_031398525.1 Actinomycetes bacterium
GCTCATGCACATGGACCACGTCGAAGTCTTCGTCACGAAGTGCTCGAATCGTCCGCAGTGCGCATGACGGGTCGGGGGCAAGTGGCACGATCGACCCGTTGGCCACGTCGGCAATCGAGTTGCCGAGCGGCGTGACGAAGGTGGCGGGCGGGGGGCCGTCACACGGGCCGAGCACTCGCGCCTCGTGACCCATGCGACGAAGGACCCGCGCCAGTCCCAGGACTTGACCCTGGACGCCACCGGGCACCGTGAGGCTGTATGGACAGATCAAGCCGATCCGCAGTCGGTCGGTCCGCATGGAACGAACGATATCGGTGATTGTCACGCTCAGCGTGCATCATCCACCTTCTGCGCAACTGCATACTCAGTATGCACTCCTGGTGATACATGCTGGGTATTCATGGTCGGAACGTCACAGCGACTCAACCTTGGTGGTGTGCACGTTGCCGTTGTTGCGTGCAGGTAACTTCGGTGGAACGAATCGCTTCCCCCGAGCGTCATAGGTGGGACATGGTCGAATCCATAGTCGTTGAATCCATCGTCGTTGAATCCATTGGGGGACTCACTACATGAACGTGCTTCGGGCCATCCGGCCGCGTCGGTTACCCAGTCGACAGTCGGCTGAGCGCCAGGCGCGCTGGCTGACGCTGGTCGCCATTCCCGTCGTTGCGGGCTCATTCGGAGCGTCGCCATCGGCCGACGCAGCTCAGGCGGGGGCGGTGTTGGAGGTTGAAGCCGCACTGACCACGGAGTACGGCTTCAACGACAGCGTTGTCGTCTCGGCGACCATCACGGCCGACAGCTTGATCGACGGCGAGATCACGGCAACCGCCGACCTCAGCTCGACCACGGTGGTCACCCCGCTCCAAGTCGCCGGTGGGGCCGAAGCACGGGTGTTCCTGGTCGTCCCGATGCCCGGCTTCAACAACGGCAACACCTCGGTCACGGTCGTCTTGCGAGATGGCAACGAGATCGTGAGTGAGGAGAAGATCACGTTCAGCCATCGGGCCGACGTCGACGTCACCGGGGTACTCCCCCAGCTACGTGCGTCGCTTGCCCAACTCCCGAACCGCGTGCAACTCGAGCCCGATGTGCGCGGTTCGCAGTTCGCCGTGCTCGATCCCGAGGTCGCCGCGATGGGTCCAGCCGCCATCAGCCAGCTCGACACGATCGCCGGTTCTTCGTCGGATCTGGCCAACCTGGAGCCGGACGCCCGCCGGGCGCTCCTGAGCTGGTTGAACTCCGGGGGTCGGCTGTTGATCGACGACGACGCCGACCTCACCGCGCTGCCGCCCGAGTGGCGACCCACCAATGTCGGATACGCCACCGCCGGGCTGGGCGAAGTGCAACTCTCCGCGGGCAAGGCGGCCGCGGGGAAATGGAAGGAGATTCTGCGCCCGGCCGAGCTCGACCCCCTCGACTCGCCGTTCGGAATTGGCAACGAGATGTTCGCCGACCCGCAAGCCTCACTCGCCCGTCGCGCCGGGGTCACTCCGCCGTCGTTGAGCCCGATCCTGATTGCCTTGGGCGTCTATGTGATCGTCGTCGGGCCCGTGCTGTACCTCGTGCTGCGGGCCATGCGCCGCTTGACGCTCGCCTGGCTGGTCATCCCCGCCCTCGCTGCCCTGGTCGCCGGGGGCGTGGTCGTCACCGGTGGTACCTGGCGGCGAGGAGGCGACCCCGTCGCCAACATCGCTCGTCAGACCTACCCCGGAGGCTCGGTGGTCCGCAGCGAAACGCTGCTGTTCAACCGCCGCGGCGGCGAGACCAAGGTCGCCACGCCCGCCGGATGGACGGCGGCCGACGCAACGATGTTTTTCGGCGAGGACCCGTCCGCGGTCGCCAAGCGTCGCTTTGTCACCGGTGATTCGGCTTCGACGTTGGCCACCACGCTCGAACCGGGCCAGGTGACCGTGTTGCGGGCCAACGGCACATCGACCGACGAATCGCTGTCGGTGACGGCCGCCGCAACCGGCCGTCGCACGGTCGAGGGCACGGTCACCAACCTCTCGGATCGTCCGATCAGCGCCGTGGCGGTGTTCGCTTCCGGCGAGGTGAAATTGGTCGGCGATATCGCCGCCGGTGCAACGAAACCATTCACACTCGAAGACATCGACGCGGCGATGGTCGGCCAGGTTTCGTTGGCTGACCAGGTATGGGTTGACCCGGCGCTCAACTTCGGCAACCCGTTCGGACCCGGATTCTCGACCGAACCGACGCAACAGAACGCGGGAGGCCGGGTGCAGGCCGACCTCGGATTATGGAGTTCGTTTTCGGCAACGGTCGGCCAGGGCCTGTATCCGTCGGGCATCGTGCGGGCCGCCGGCTGGCGCTTCGACCAGCCGAGCGAGCTGTCATCGAGCGGAACGGTGAACTCCACCGAACTCGTCAGCGCGATCGCCCCGATCGCGGTCGGCAATGGGAAACTGGAACGGGTGGCTGTGCGATCGATGATGATCTCGTCGCCCTTCGACGGCTCCAACAACGGCCAGCAGGTCAGCCTGTTGCGGGTGCCCCCGGAGGCAGCCACACGCAAGTTACAGGCCGTGGTCCCCCGGGGGGCGGGTGATGTCGAGCTGTGGAACGGCACGAAGTGGGTGAAGATCGAGCCCGACAAGAAACCATTGCCTGACGCCGTCGTCGCCACCGGGGCCGTGCTGCTACGCATCAACGTCGGCTTCAACAACGGTCCGGTCAACACGGGATCGATCGCGCTGGAGGAGGTGCGATGAGTACCGCGACCAGCACTTCATCGGCCGAGACCATCGGTGCGCCCGACGTCGATGCGGCGATCTCTGCGACAGGCTTGACCAAACGGTACGGCTCGCTGCTCGCGGTGAACGACATGCATCTGGTCGTTCCTCACGGTTCGATCTTCGGGTTGATCGGACCGAACGGAGCTGGAAAGAGCACGACGTTCGCAATGATCGCCAGCCTGCTGCGGCCGACCTCGGGCACGTTGTCGGTGATGGGGTACGACCCGGTCAAGCACCCCAAAGCGGTGCGCCGAACCATGGGCTACATGCCCGATGTGCTTGGCGTCTACGACAACCTGCGGGTCGACGAGTACCTCGAATTCTTCGCCGCGGCGTACAAGATTCCGTCACGAGAGTGGTCGGGGCTGATCGACGGGCTCCTTGAACTCGTGGAACTCACGGTGAAGAAGACGGCGATGGTCAACTCGCTGAGCCGCGGCATGAAACAGCGTCTGAGCTTGGCCCGATCGCTGGTCCACGATCCGCAGTTGTTGATTCTGGACGAACCCGCCAGCGGGCTCGACCCGCGGGCCCGGGTCGAGTTGCGCGACCTGCTGCGTGGGCTCAACGGCATGGGCAAGACGATCGTGATCTCGTCACACATTCTCGCCGAACTCGAAGAGGTGTGCTCCGACGTGGCGATCATGGAGGCCGGCAAGCTGCTCGCCAGCGGGCCGCCGCGCACCATCCTCGATTCGCTCGGTGGGGCCCGCACGCTGCGCGTCCGCATCGCCGGGGGCACCACCGAGACGTTCACGGGCAACGACGACGCCGAGCAAGCGGCCCTGCTGCGCCGACTGGTCGTTGATGAAGAACGCGATGTCGTCGAGTTCGTCGAGGAGAGCGGCGGCCTGGAACAGCTGTTCATGTCGATCACGCAGGGGATCGTCCAATGAACCCGGTTCTCGCTCGTGAGCTGAAAGAGCGGATGCGCGGCCTGCGTGCCTTCATTGCCCTGGGCATCTTCCTCGGTCTCCTCACCCTCACCGTGTGGATCGTCTACAAGGCCAATGACCTGCAGAACAACAACGGGTTCTCGTTTGACCTGGAACGCCAGACCCGCCTGGGACGCGAACTGTTCGAATGGCTGATCTCGATCATGCTGATCCTGCTGTTCTTCCTGGTCCCCGGGTTGACGGCCGGCACGATTTCCGGAGAACGCGAACGCCAGACGCTGACCACGCTGCAGCTCACGTTGTTGGCTCCACGATCGATTATCTGGGGCAAGGTGCAGGCCGCCGTCGTCTATCTCAGCCTGATGATCGTGGCCGCGCTCCCGCTGTTTGCCGTCGCCTATCAGCTCGGCGGCGTCAGTCTGACGGCGGCACTCAAGGGGATCGGAGCGGTCTTGGTCGTTGGGCTGCTGTTGGCGACCATGGTCACCAGCCTTTCCTCGTTCGCCAAACGAGTACAGACCGCCACACTGCTCGGGTACGGTTTCAGCGCCTTGCTAGCGATCGCGTCGTTCATCGGCTTCGGCGTCGCCTCGATCATCGATGGCACGCGCGGCCCCGATGATTCCAACCCACCGGCCGTGATCTTGACGCCGAATCCCCTGGTCTTCGTCGCCGATGTGACCGCAGGCGAGAACGTCCGAATTGGCTCGACTCCGCTGCGTGGAATCCGCCAGGTGATTGTCGATGCGTACAACCGCAACGACAGTTGGTTCACCCGCGCCGACAACATGCCCGGCCTGCAGGACTTCGGCGACGGCAATGTATTCGTCGACGTCGGTGGGCAACGTCGCGGATTTCCCGCTTGGGTGCTCTCACTCGGATCGATGACCGGGTTGGCGGGTCTACTGTTCTTCTTTGCGTGTCGCCGTCTACGAACTCCCGCGGAGACTGAACGATGAGCCCGCGGGTCTCGGGCCTGCTGGTCGCCGTTCGCCGCCGTTTGCGCGTCGCCTGGGCGTCCGAAACAGTGCAGCTGGCCGCCCCGTGGCTCGCTGGAGCAGCGTTGGTGCTGGTCATCGCCGCCCGCTACCTGCCGTGGACGTGGCCCGAGCCCGCCGCTCTCGTCGCTCCGTTCGCAGCGATCGTCGCCATCGTGGTCTGGGGCGCGGTGCAGCGCGTGCCGCAGATGGTCGTCGCTCGGGCCACCGATCGGGGTCTGCAGACCAAGGACGCGTTCGCCTCGGCGCTCGAGTTCTCGCCGCCGTCCGACGACTTCACGAGCCGCATCCACGCTCGCGCCGACCACCTGGCCGCCGGAGCCCGGGCGGGCGAGGCGGTGCCGTTGCATCTGAGGTGGAAACGGATCGTTGTTGCGGCGTTGATCACCGCGCTCGCCGTCTCGCTGGCGATGATCGCCAACCCACAAGACGAGGCTCGGGCCACTCAGCAGGCCGAGAAGGCCAACATCGCCCAGACCGCCAAGGAGCTCGATGACGAGGCCGTCCGGCTGGAAGCCCTGGGCACCGATGCCAAGGCCGCGGCCGAGCGTTTGAAGAAGCTCGCCGAGGAACTCCGCAAGACCGATTCGTTGAACAAGGCCGATGAGGCGCTGAGGAAGGCGGCCGACGAGCTCCAACGCCAGGTCAAGCCAGATGCACTGGCCACCAAGGCAGCGACCAAAGGCCTGGAACGCAGCCTGTCGACTCAACCGCTCGGTGATCGTGGCGACCTCCCGGCAGCGGAGCAGCTCGAAGCAGCCGCAGCCTCGCTCGACACCATGACTCCAGAGCAACAGAAAGCACTGGCCGACCGGCTCGACAAGCTTGCCGAAACGCAGGAGGTCGGCGCGCCCGACACGGCGGCCGCTTTGAAGGAAGCCGCCAAAGCGGCGAGAGCGGGCGATGTCGCCACGGCCAAGGCGGCCCTCGGTGAGGCGGCCAACGCCCAGAAGTCGGCGTCGTCCGATGCGGCGGCGCAACAGGCGGCCGGCGACGCGGCGAAGGCCAGCCGGGACGCGGCGAAACGGCTCGGCGAGCGGTCGGGCAGAGGGGCAGGAAGCGGCAAGGGCAACGGTACGGGTTCGGGGACCGGCAAAGGCCAGGGATCCGGATCAGGTTCAGGCCAGGGTTCCGGTTCGGGCAGCGGCCAAGGCAAAGGCGGGTCCGGGGGCGGCGGTGGTGGCGGAAGCCCGAGCGGCGACGTCGGCGGTGGCGGCGGTGGAGGCGGCAGCGCCGGTCGTGGCGGCCAGGGTCAAGGCACCGGAACCGGCGGAGGCAACGCCGGGGAAGAGCCGAACACCGCCACGATCTTCGACCCCGTCACCGCAGGAGCCGGGGAGGAAGGCACCGTCGGCAACGGCGGAGTGGGCGACACCGAAACCGTCGGCAAGGGTGACGGTCCCACCCAGGCCGGCAGCCAGCGCGTCCCCCTCGCCGATGCCCTCACGACCTATCAGAACCAGGCGACCAGCGCCCTCGACGCCGCCGAAGTGCCGCCGTCGGTACGGGCCTTGGTCGTGGCGTATTTCGATGCCCTCCAAGGGCGCAAGTGATCCCGGTCCGTACGGACCAACCAGGTCCACCCGAGAAGAGGAACCTTCGTGGCTGACGCCCAACTCCCCCGCCCGACGACCGGGCCGATGACTCCCGAGCGTTACGCGGCGACCGCCGAGGCGATCGAGCGTGAGGTCGGTCGAGTCATCGTCGGTCAACATGAGCTGGTTCGCACCGTCGTCACGTGCCTGCTCGCCGAGGGCCACGCGCTGTTGGAAGGCGTGCCGGGGCTCGGCAAGACGATGTTGCTCAAGACGTTGTCCGATGTCGTTGACCTGGACTTTTCCCGTATCCAGTTCACCCCCGACCTGATGCCCGCCGACATTGTTGGCACCCAGGTGTTGGAGGAGAACGCGTCGGGGCACCGGGTGTTCAAGTTCCGTGAGGGCCCGGTATTCGCCAGCTTCGTGCTCGCCGACGAGGTCAACCGGGCGACCCCCAAGACCCAGTCGGCGCTGCTCGAAGCGATGCAGGAACGCACGGTGACTGCCGGTGGGGCGACCCGTCCCCTTCCTCGGCCGTTCCTGGTCATGGCCACTCAGAACCCGCTCGAGATGGAGGGCACCTACCCGCTCCCCGAGGCTCAACTCGACCGGTTCCTGCTCAAGGCGCTGGTGCCGTTCCCATCGGCCGACGAGCTGGTCACCGTGCTGCAACGCACCACCGGAGCCGTCCATCAGCAGCTCATCAAGGTGGTCGACGCGGCGACGTTGGTGTCGATGATCGAGCTGACCCGCGCCGTCCCGGTCCCCGACCACGTGTTGCGCCACGCGGTCGATCTGGTGATCGGCACCCACCCATCGTCGGAGTCGGCGCCGAAGCTGGTTCGCTCATACGTCCGCTTCGGGGCGTCCCCCCGGGGGGCGCAGGCATTGGTGTTGGCGGGCAAGGTGCGGGCGTTGCTCGACGGCCGACCGAACGTGTCAATCGACGACGTCCGGGCCCAGGTCCCCGCCGCGCTGCGCCACCGCCTGGTCCTCGGCTACGAGGCGACCGCCGATCGCGTGGAAGCCGACCAGATCGTCGGCGACCTCCTCGCCTCGATCGCCTCTCCGCCGGCCGGCATCCGCGGAGCGGTGTGAGCGACGACCTGCTGTCTCCCGCCACCCTGGCCCGCCTCGAACGGTTGCAGCTGGGGAATCGGCGGCGGCTCGCCGGGCGATTCTCGGGTGAGCACCGTTCGCCGCGCTACGGCTCGTCGCTCGACTTCGCCGACTACCGCGAGTATCACCCCGGCGACGACTTCCGCCGGATCGATTACGCGCTCTATGCGCGAACCGACCAGCTCTTCGTCCGGCTGTTCGAAGCAGAAGACGATATGGCCCTTCGACTGCTCGTCGACACCTCGGGCTCAATGGGGTTCCACGGCAAGATGCGCCAAGCCGCCCGCCTCGCCGCGTCGCTCGGGTTCGTGGCACTGACCAGGCGCGACATCGTTACCCTGATGACTTTCCCCAGCTCCGGCCCGCCCCGGCGATTCAACGGGCGAGGAGCGGTCAGCCCGATGCTGCGGATCTTGGGAGCGTTGGAAGCAGGTGGAGAAACCGATGTGCGCGCCGCCGCCACCGATGCCCTTGCACGCCCAGGCGTGCCCGGGATGACGGTCATCGTGTCGGATCTGTTGAGTCCGTCATGGGAGTCGGCGATCGACCGACTGCCGTCGAGGGGCGGTGATTCGGCCGTGGTCCACGTGCTCGCCCGCGAGGAGATCGACCCGGAGCTGATGGGTGACCTCGACGTGGAAGATGCGGAATCGGGCGACCGCGTGGCCGTCAGCCTGGCCACCGATTCGTTGAAGAAGTACGCGGCGGCCACCCAAACGTGGCTCGATCGAGTGGCCGCCCGGTGTCGCAGCCGGGGTGTCGCCTACACCCGCGTCCTTGCCGACACCGACCTCGAAACCGTCCTGTTCACCGGCTGGCGCGAAGAGGGCCTGGTGCGATGACGTTCGCCAATCCGTGGGGCTTGGCGCTGGCCAGCCTGGCGATCCCGATCATCCTGCTGCACATTCTGCGGCCGCGCCGCCAGACGGTGACGGTGTCTTCGACGTATCTGTGGGAGTCGGTCGAACGGCCGGTCAGCGCGGCGCAGCCGTGGCAGACACTGCGCTGGAGCTGGTTGTTGTTCTTCCAACTGCTCGCCGTGGCGTTGCTGGCAATCGCCGTGGCTCGCCCCGTACGCCTCACCCCGGCGCAGCTCAGCGCCCACACGGTGTTCGTCATCGATGCCAGCGGGTCGATGGCGGCCACCGACGGCTCCCCCGATCGGCTCACCGATGCAAAGACGGAAGCCGAACGCCTGCGCACCCAGATTCCCGACGGCGGCGTGGCCAGCGTCGTCGTCGCCGGAGCCACCCCCCGGGTGGTGCTCACCGCCAGCGACGACCCGCAGGCGTTCACCGACTCGCTGCGCACGGTGCAGGTCACCGAGGGCCGCGCCGACTTCGCCGGGGCGTTCTCGTTGGCCGAGAGTTTGGAAACCTCGGCGGCCGACATCGGCTTCGTGTTGCTCTCCGACGGTGGGCTCACCCAGGAAGAACAAAAGGCACAACCCCCCGGCACCGTCTACCGCCAGATCGGCAGCCGCGACACCAACCGGGCCTTCACCCGACTGTCGGTCGAGGCACGGGGGAGCGAACTTCACGTGCGGGCAACGCTGAAGAACACCGGCGGGCCGACGACGCGTCAGCCGATTCGCATCGACGTCGATGGCATTACCGCGACCACCGCCACGGTCGAACTGAAGCCGGGGGTTGCCGTCGAGTTCGAGGCCGATGTTCCAGCGGGGGATCGCGTCGAGGCGTTCCTCGAGGGCACCGATCTGCTCGACAACGACGACCATGCCGTGGCGGTCGCCGGGCGCCGTCCGCCGCTCAAGATCCTGCTCGCCGGCGATCCGCTGTTCGTGCAGGAGTTGCTCACCTCGATCCCCAATGTCACCGTCGACCTGAGTGCCGAGGCCTCGCCGACGGGTGGGGGGTACGACCTCGTCGTCTACAACGGCACGCCCCTTCCCGCCGCCCCGGCGATCCCCGCGGTTCCATATTGGGCGATCGTGCCGCCGTCAGGCGCGCCGGGAGTCTCGGTCACCGGCACCGTGGACCAGCCGGCGATCAGCCTGTTGCGCACCGACGACGCGCTCGTATCGGGCATCGATCTCTCCGATGTTGGCATCGCCGCGGCCCAGCGCATCGAGGCTCCCGCGGCCGACGTTCTGGTGGGCGCCGAGGGAGCGCCCCTGCTGGTTCACGGGGTCGCCGGAGATCAGCCATACGTCTACTTGGCGTTCGCCCTCGCCGACTCGAACCTGCCGGTCAAGCTCGCATTTCCGCTGCTCGGCGACCGGATTCTGACTGAACTGTCGGGCACCGCGTTGCCGAGCACGTCGATCGAGGTCGGTTCGTCGCTGACCCTCCCGGCCGGGCAGAACGTCACCCTCGTCAGCCCCGATGGACGCGCCCGTTCGATCGAGGTTGGTGCGCCGACACCCCGGGCCGATCGCGCCGGGTTCTGGGCGATCCAGGTCGAGGGCACCCCCGAGCGACTCGTTGCCGTCAACCCCCCGGGCAGCGAGTCGCTCCTTGCTCCGGCCGACGAGCTGGTCAAGCCCGTCGCGCCCCGTACGACGGGCAACAACACCAGTCGCGGCCAACGATCGGTAGTCCACTGGGTCATCCTGGCGCTGTTGTTGGTGCTGATCGGCGAGTTCTTGCTGGCCCGCCGCGCCGTCGGCGTCGCCAGGCGGCAATGGCGGCTGGCGAGG
>JANNNL010000724.1:0-6079 GCA_031398525.1 Actinomycetes bacterium
CACCAGCGAGCCGGTGCCGATCAGCCCGGTGACGAGCAGCGCCGGCGGCGATCCCTTGCCACCCGGCTTCGGCTCGGCGCGGCGGGCGTAGGTGGACCGGACCTTGTTCTCGAACTCGGCCCGACTGGCCTCGAGGTCAGCTGGCTCGCTCACGGGAACAGGTCGAGCTGGCCGCCGATCGGCACCACCCGCTTGCAGCCGCCCCACACGAGTCCGTCCATGAACACCCAGCTGCGGCGGTGGATGGCAGTGGGCCCGTACCACTGCAACGCGGCCTTGTGGCGCGGGCAGGGATACCCCTTGTTGAACTCGAAGTCGAACCCCGGGTAGTTCGGCGCCTCGGCCCGCATGATGCGGTCGCGCGTGACCTTGGCCAGGATCGACGCCGCCGAGATCGACAGGCAGGTGGCGTCGCCCTTCACGATCCGCTGAGTGCGACCGCCGCCCACGAAATCCCAGTTGCCGTCGATGAGCACCCGGTCGGGCTCACCGAGGCCCAGGCCGTCGATGGCGCGCCGGGCCGCCAGCTTCTGCGCCGCCGACATGCCGAGCTCGTCGCACTCCTGCTGGCTGGCTCCGCCGACCGCCCACGCCACACACCAGTCGGCGACCCGGTCGAACAATCTCTCCCGTTCGGCCTCCGACAGCATTTTGGAGTCACGTACGCCGTTGACTCGACCGTCGCGGGGCAACACCGCCGCCCCGACCATCAACGGGCCGGCCCACGCACCCCGACCGACCTCGTCGATACCGACGACCACCTCGTGTCCCGCAGCCCACAGATCCCTCTCGACCGAGCGGGTCGGTGCCTGCTTCTTCGAGGGGGCCTTGATCTTTTTCGCAGCTGGTCTGACGGGTCTGGCAGCCATCGCTACGCCCCGATCAGCAGTTTGATTGCGGCGATTCCGGCGAGGATGACCACCAGCCAACGGAAGAGCAGTTGGGGAATGCGGGTGAACAGGAACCTTCCGCTGTAGACCCCGAACACGATGGCCGGGATGAGTACGGCGTCGTACTTCAGGGCGTCGACGCTGAAGAACCGACCGCCCTCGGACCATTCACCGATGGCGACATAGAACGGGATTTTCGAGGCGTTGACCAGGAAGTAGAACAATGCGGTCGTGCCGACGAGTTCGTGCTTATCGAGTCCCAGGCGCATGAGGTACGTATTCATGATCGGCCCGGCGTTGTTCGAAACGAACGTCGTGAATCCGCCGGCACTGCCATACCCGACCGCCGCCATCAGCGTCGGCTCCACGGCCGGCGCGCTGCGCACCATCCTCCAGATCTGCAGAACGACGACCACCAGAATCGCGCCGCCGATCATCAACTCGATCGGCCGAGCCGCCTTCCCCACGATGATGAAGAAGATCGCTCCGGCAAGGTAGCCAACGCCGACCCAGGGCACGAGAGGTTTGAGCACGTCGATTCGGGCGTGGCGGCGATACCAGTTGACCGCGAACAGGTCGGCGACCAGCAGGATCGGGAGCGTCGCCCCGGGGATCGCCCTGCCCGTGAACACCATCGCCAACAGCGGCGTGGCGAGCAATCCGGCGCCGGGAAGGGCCGTCTTGGAGAGGCCGACGATGAGGGCGGCGGCGATGCCGATGAGGTAGTCGCCCGAGGTAAACACGCAGCCGCGACGCTACCGTCTGGGTCTCATGTCGATTCGATTGACCGCCTTCAGCCACGGCGCTGGTTGAGCCTGCAAGCTCGGGGCGACCGAGCTGGAGCAGGTTCTGCGTCCGCTGCAACCGATGCTTCATCCCGACCTGATCGTCGGGACGGAGACAGGTGACGATGCCGCCGTCTGGCGGCGTCCGGACGGTCGCGCCCTGGTGACAACGGTCGATTTCTTCGCCCCTGTCGTCGACGACGCCTACACCTGGGGTCGCATCGCCGCGGCCAACGCGGCCAGCGATGTCTACGCCATGGGTGGCACACCGTTGTTCGCCCTCAACATTGCCGTCTGGCCGCGCGACAGCTTGCCGCTCTCGCTGTTGACCGAGGTATTGGCAGGGGGTGCCGAGACCGCTCGTCAGGGTGGATGGGTAGTCACCGGCGGCCATACCGTCGATGGGCCCGAGCCAATGTTCGGCCAGGTTGTCGTCGGCGAACTCGATGGTCCGGCGCCAACGCGCAACGTGGGTGCCCAGATCGGCGACGCGTTGGTGCTGACCAAGCCGCTCGGTGTTGGCCTTTTAGCCACGGCCCACAAGCGGCTACCGGCCGCGGCAATGGAGCCGGGCGGCGAGTGGGCGGCGACGTATGACGCGGCGATCGCCTCAATGATGCAGCTCAACAGTCTCGCGGCCGCTGCGGCTGGCCGGGCAGGGGTGAATGCGGCGACTGATGTGACCGGGTTCGGGCTGGCCGGGCACCTGCACAAGATCCTCAAGGCCAGCGGAGTCTCCGCCCGAGTCCATATCGATGCCCTGCCGTTGCTTCCCGGAACTCGCGATCTCATTGCCGCCGGGTTCGCTCCCGGCGGAACGAGCCGCAACCTCGAGTACGTCGCCGACATGCTCCTCGGCGGCTCCGACTCTGACCGCCTGGTGGTCGGCGACCCACAGACCTCGGGTGGCCTGCTGATGTCATGCCCTGCGTCGACCCTCGACGAGTTGCTCGACGACCTCCGCCGTCACGACCGCCTCGCCGCAGTGATCGGCACCGTGACCAGCGGTGACACCGGGACAATCACGCTTTCTTAGGGTGCGCCCGCGGCCGGCCGGTCGCTCTACAGCACCACGCTCATGCAGGTCACGCCGGCCTCGATCTTTTGGAGTTCGCCGACGTCGATGGGGTCGACGTCGAACCCGAGGTCACGGATGATCTGCGCAGTGTGGGGCGCATCGGCGGGAAGCACGACGGTGTTTCCGAGACACAGAACGTCTCCACCGGTCTCCTCCCCGGCCGCGTGGACCCGGTAGCCGAGGTGTTCGAACACCGTCGCGTCGAACCAGCCGGGAACCCCGATCAACGAACCGTCCGGCAAGGCGGTGATCGCCGACTTCAGATGCAGACATCCAGGAACGTCAACGGGGATGGCGGTTCGGCCGATCGAAGCTGCGATGCGGTGCATGTGGTCGAAACCCACCGGGCTGGTACGTGTCGTCATCCCGACGAAGATGTGGCGCCCGACGCACAATACGTCGCCGCCATCGAGTGTTCCGGGAGCGGTGATCACCGCGAGCGGCAGACCGAGCGACTCGACGAGGGGGCGGATCGTGTCGATCTCGCCGCGGCGGCTGTCGGCACCGGGCCTGGTGAGGATCGCTTGGCCGTCGACGACGACCAACGCATCCTCGACGAAGAGCCCATCGGGATGTTCGTCGGCCTCGGGCGCGTGAATCAGTTCGACACCGTGACGCTGGAGGAGTGCGAGGTATGCCGCGTACTGGACGAAGGCCAGCTCAACGTCCATCGGCCGGCGATTAATATGCGTCACCTCACCTTCGGCAATCCGCGGGCTGGGTCGACGAACAATGGCACGGGAAGCAACAGACATGCTCATCACTCTCGCGCGGCGCGTCGGTGGGCGTCGCCCGCCGCGCCGCATCGAGAGTCGAGGATGGGTACGGTACGACCCGCATGAGTACCCGCCGGTCCGCGCCTGTCTCGGTCGATCGTGGCGTCGCCCAGGCGGCTGGATGGCTGCTGGCCGCGTTCCCTGCCCTCGTGGTCCTGGCTGTCGACCCGGGTGGCTACGCCCCGGTGGGACCGGCGAAGTATCTGGTGATTGCCGTGCTCGTGCCGCTCGCCCTGGGTTTGATGGTCTTCGGCGGGCGACGCCTGAACGTGGACCGAGCGACCGCATGGTGGTGGCTCGGTCTACTCACATGGTGGGCGCTGACGGCGTTCGCCGGCATCGACCGATTTCACAGCTGGATCGGTATCCCCGAGCGGCGGTTGGGCGTTGTTGCCTGGTTGATCTTCTTCGTCGCCTACACCGGCGGATCATCACTCGGAGGGAGCGAGCGACGATGGGTGATCCTGGGCGCGGTGGTTGCAGCGCTCGGGGTCGGGATGGTCGCCCTCGGCGAGGCGTTCGGCGTTTCCCTGCTTGACTTGGGGTCCGCCACGACTCGGTTGGGCGGGCCGTTCGGGTCGGCGGCCTACCTCGGTGCGGCGGGCGCGCTGTTGGTCCCATTGGCTGCCGGGGTAGCCCTCGATACAGCCACTCGTCGTGCCTGGCGCAGGGTCGCGGGCGTCGCGTCGACCATCGGCATGATCGCGGTCGCCGGGTCGGGAACTCGCGCCGCCTGGGTCGGCCTGATTGTCGCCGGCGTTGCGACGCTGATCGTCCGTCGGGCATCAGTCCAGGCCCGGCCGGTGGCAGCTCTGGCGATCGCCGTCATTGCCTCCACCGCCTTCGTGATCGGTGGATGGTTGTTGCCAGACACCGAGCGAGCCTCCCAGGCGATCTCGCGGCATGCCGGCTCGGGTCGGCTCGCCGAGTGGCGCGTCGCCGTATCCGTCATCGCCGACCGGCCGGTGGCCGGGGCCGGTTTGGAGGGTTACCGGATCGTCGCCGGGGAGCAGATTTCCGTCGACTACGAACGGGCTTCTGGGCGGCGCGTGCTCCCCGACCGGGCCCACAACGGCATCCTCGACGCCGGCGTGGCCGGGGGCATTCCGGCGATGATCTTGGTGGTCGGGCTGCTGTTCGCGGTCGGCCGACGGGTCTGGTTGGTGTTACGTGACGGGCCGACTTGGTTGGCGGGGGCCGCCGTCGGGCTCGTTGCCTACGTTGCTCAACAGCAGTTTCTCTTTCCGTTGACCGAGATCGACCCGATTGCCTGGCTGGTCGCCGGGGTAGTCGTGGCCGGGGAGCCATCGCCTCGGCTGACGCGGCAACTGCCACCATCGGCGGCGCTCGTACCGGTCGCGTTTGCCCTGGTTGCACTGTGGTTCGGGGGGAAGGAGTTGTTGGCCGACCGTCATACCCAACAGACCCTCGAGGCGCTGACCGCCCGAACTCCCGACCAGGCGCTGGCCGAGGCGGTCAAGGCTGTGGAGTTGCGCCCCGACATGCTGCGAGTGCGGATTGCGCTGATGCGTTCGATCACCGTGTCGGGGACGCCCGATGCCCTTCGAGCCGGGGTGCAAGTACTGGATGAAGCCCTCGATTGGTCTCCCCGTGACCCTGTGATCCGCCGCGAACGCGCCGGGCTCCTCACCTCGGTGGCGCTGGCGACATCGTCAACGAACGACCAAGCCGCGGCGCGTTCCGCATGGCAGGCGGTCGCCGCTGGGGATCCGAACAATGCCGCGGTGCTGCTGGAGTTGGGGTTTGCCGAAGCGATCAGCGGGTCGCTGGCCGAAGCCGAGGCGACGTGGGTGCGCGCCGCCGACCTGGCTCCACGCAGCCCGGCCGCCTTGTTGAACCTGGTCAAGCTGTACATCGACGACGGCCGCCGCGACTTAGCCGTCGCCGCGCTCGACGAGGCCGAGCGGCGGTCGCCGAGGAATCCCGCCGTGGCTCAGGCCCGCACGGCGCTGACGGCCGCGGGGTAGCACTACGTTTCACTCCAGCCCCGCCCGGTCCGTGTTCGACTCTGGTCGCTGGGCGACAAGAATCGAACGCAGATGGAACCTTTCGGGCGGCGATTGCGTGTACCCGTCGTGGAAGCCAATGCAATGTGGGACGCGGCGTGGGACGATGCCGACGACTTCGCCGATGACGTGATCCTCGATGCAGTCGTGTGGACGTTCGACGGTTCTACGCGGCGAGTCGGCCGGGGTTGGTCCGAGGCCTTGCCCTGACGCTCGGCGACGGCGACCTGGCCGCGGACGCCGCCGATGAGGCGTTGACGAAGGCCTACCTGCGGTGGAACCACGTCAGCCAACTCGACAACCCGGCCGGCTGGACGTATCGGGTGGGCCTCAACTGGGCCCGCTCGATCGTCCGCCGTCGGAGCGGCCCCGCCCGGGCGATCTACTCGTCGACGACGGTCGACATGCCCTCGGTGGCCGACCCTCAGATCCACGCCGCGCTCGGCGGGCTGTCGGTGAAACAACGCGGCGTGGTCGTCTGCCGGTTCCTCCTCGGATGGACCGAACAGGAGACCGCCGATGC
>JANNNL010000558.1:0-1419 GCA_031398525.1 Actinomycetes bacterium
GCCGATGACTCCGCCGTGGACGACGCAGACGACGCGCTGCCCGGGGTGACGGGCGTGCAGTTCGAGGATCGAGCGAACGCAACGATCACGCAACTGAGCGGTCGTTTCAGCGCCCGGGACATGCCCCCACTCGCCTTCCTCAAGCATGCGTCGGGCGGCCGGGTGGTCGGCGGCGAAGTGGCTGCGAAGCAATCCGCCCTCCCATTCGCCGAGGAATACTTCGCGTAGGTCGGTGATCACCTCGGCGGCCCGGCCGCTCGCTTGCAGGTATGGGGTGATCGTTTCTGTCGTCCGCCGTAGCGTTGTCACGTAGACCGCGTCGATCTGCTCGCGCAGCAGTCGGGGGACGAGCTGGTCGGCTTGCACGCGTCCCAGCTCATCGAGGGCCGGGTCGGCGTGGCCATCCTGCAACGGGAACGGCTGGCCCTCGACGAAGGGTTCCGACGCGCCGTGCCGGACAAGCAGGAACTCGGTCGCCTCGTTCGGTCGGGCGTATCTGGTCTGACGATGAGTGGCTGGCGCTGCGGTGTCGCCCGTTGAGGTCATGTCGCCATTCAAGCTGGAGTCAGCAGGTCAGGCACCGCCGACGAGGCACGAGCCGACCGCCGCGGTGATCCCACCTGCCACGGGTGAGGTCATGGACGCGGCAACCGGCTCAAGCTGCTCAACGGGGTCGACAATGAACCCAGCCCATCCGCGCATGTAGCCGAGAAATGTTTCCGAGAGTCCCTGGGTACGAAGATCCTCCGACGTCACCGGAACGTGGTTGGGGGTGAAGTCCGGATCGTTGGGCCCCGTGTAGTTCGACGCCATCGAACCCGGCCTGCTCAGAGCGAACCGCCGCCGCAACGAAACTCGCAATCACCTGTCCGACTTCGGCCGTCGTCAGTGCCCGGGCTCCCGTCGATGGATCGTCCGATGGGCACACCGGGTCGGTGCCGATCAGGTCCCCCGGGGAGCGGTTCCCGGCATGATGCAGCTGGATGGTGGCGAGTGAACCGGTCGCCTTGATCGCCGACGCCAGCCGGGTGAATCCTGGGACGTGCTCGTCGCCGAACGCGCCGACCCCATCGCTCCGACCCCGATGGCCGGATTGTCGGTCGACGCGGTGCGGCGCGGATGGCCGCCCGATTTGGTGGCCTATGGTCGTCGACATGGTAGAGGCGCCCGCGGATTTCCAGATGTTCCGAGTCGAGCGGGAGGCCGAGTTGATCGAGCCGTATGGCTGGCTGACGTTGTGCGGCTTTCACTGGCTGCCGACCGAGCCGGCCTCATTGCCCAGCCTGCCTGGTCGGTGGTGGGCCGACGGCTCACAGGCGCACGCATCTGTCGACGTCGCCGCGGCCGACGGGCTGACCATCGATTGAGCGCCGGGGGACCGCAAGAGCACGCACGATTAACCCAAGTACCGCCGATAGC
>JANNNL010000597.1:0-7486 GCA_031398525.1 Actinomycetes bacterium
CTCACCGAGGGGGCGTTGATCGCCCGGGCTCGGTCGATGGTGCCATACGTGCAGCTCACGTTCGAGAACGCGATGCGCGTCTCGTCGCTCTCGGCGCTCGGCCCCGGCGCAGTCGGAGCGATCTGCGAGGCCCTCGGCGACCCGAGTCTGTCGATCCGCCTGCTCGCCGGGATCGACGTCGATTCGGCGGCCCCGTCACATGCGATGTGGGAACTCGGCCGCATCGCCCAAGCGTCTCCGGCCGTGACGGCCGCGTTCGAGGCCGGGCCTGACGAGGTGCTTGACCGGCTGCGAGCCGACGACGACCCGGCCGCCGCCGAGTTCCTCGACCGGTTCGATCAGTTCCTGTTCGACCATGGTTCCCGAGCCCAGAACGAATATGACCTGCGCTCGGCATCGTGGGAGGTGCGGCCGCGCAGTGCGCTGGCGGCCATCGATCTGATGCGCAAGTCCGACGAGTCGCAGTCGCCCGCCACCCGGCATGCCGCCTCGGTGGATGAACGCGATCGCATCTTGGCCGAACTGCGTCCGAAGATCGCCGGCGACCCCGAGACAGCAGGCATGTTCGAGGCCGGACTGCAGTCGGCCCAGGTCTTCCTGGCCGGACGCGAGCGGGCCAAGACCAACGTGGTCCGGGTGATCAACGAAATGCGGATGGCGCTGCGGGAGTTCGGCCGCCGGTTCGTCGAGCGGGGCGTGATCGACGAGGTCGAGCAGATCTTCATGCTCACCGACGCCGAACTCGACCAGATCCGGTTCGAGCCCGAAGCGTTCAAGCCAGTGATCGCCGACCGGTGGGCCCAGTATCAGACGTTGTTCGATCGTGAACCGGTCTTCGTTGTCAACGGCCGCGTCCCATCGCTCGACGAGATGACCAGCCGCCAAGGCAAGCAGGTGGCGCAGGCCGCATCCGGCACCGTGCTGCGCGGCGCCGCCGGGTCTGGTGGCGTGGCCACCGGTCGCGCCCGAGTGATCCTCGATGCCGCCGATCCACAGGACTTCGAGCCCGGCGACGTGCTCGTCGCCCCGCAGACCGACCCGGCGTGGGTCCCGCTGTTCGTCTCAGCGGCGGCCGTCGTGGTCAATGTCGGTGCGATGGGTAGCCACGCGATGATCGTGTCGCGCGAACTCGGCATCCCGTGCGTGGCCTCGGTGGCCGATGCCACCAGCATCATCCCCGACGGTGCGATGGTGACCGTCGACGGCAACGCCGGCACGGTCACCATCCACTGACGGCCAGGCCTACGACGCGGGCGGGTCCCAGAGAGCGTTGGCTGGGAGCGATGTCAGACGATCGCCCCAGGACGCCGACTGGGTGCCGCAATGGATCACGACGCCATTGACGAACCGGTCGCCGAGCCGGTCGCGGAGATACGCAAGATGTCGAAAGTCGCTGCCATCGACATCGATCGCGGCCTTCACCTCGACTCCACACACTCGGCCGTCCGCTGTGGCGAGGATGATGTCAACCTCGCGATCCTCCGCATCGCGGTAATGGCTCATGGTGATGATTTCGTCGGCCCATGTGGTCTGCTTCGTGAGTTCCATAGCGACGAACGTCTCGAAGAGCTGCCCGACGATCGTGGTCGTCGGCATGAGTAGGCGATCGACCGAGAGACCCAGCAGAGATGCTGCGAGCCCGGAGTCGGTGAGGTGGATTTTGGAACCTCGACGGGTGCGGGCTGCCGTTGTCGCCGCGAAGGCAGGCAACTCGTGGGTGAGAAAGATCGTCTCGACCAAGGGGAGGTAACGACGCATCGAGTCCTCGGTCACACCTACTGCTCCGGCTAGCTTGCTGCGGTTGATCGTCGTCGCCGTGCGTTCGGCCAACAGACGTAGCACGCTCGGAAGGTCGATTCGCTGGGTAATCCGGCCGAGCTCGGTGATATCGCGCTGGCTGATCGTACGGACGTAGTCGTTGAAGAACTCGAGGACGGCTCGCCGGTCCGTCGCGAGGATTGCCTCGGGGTACCCGCCGACGGTCATTCGTTCGTAGACCTCGCGGCGGCGCATTCCCACCAGGGAACGAACGCTATGTCGCAACTCGACGGCGTCGCAGAGGAGCCGATCGGCCAGTCGGTCTGAGGTCGGCCCGAGGCGATGTGCCTCGCCCTGTGCTAGCGGCCACAGGTCAACGAACCGAATTCGGCCAGCCAGGGACTCCGAGAGCCGTGGCTCAAGCAGGAACCTGGTCGATCCGGTCAGCATGAGCTGACCCCGATCCTGGGACTCGTCGAGCAGTATCTTCAGCGCAAGCAGCAATGGGTCGCCGCCACGTTGGATTTCGTCGATCAGCAACGGGCGATCACGATCCGCCATGAATCCAGTTGGATCCATCCGGGCCTGCCGCAGGGCCTGGGGCTGGTCGAGGGTGGTCAGACTTCCACCGTGTGAAGCGTGGATCATCCGCAGCAGTTCGGACTTGCCGGCTTGGCGCGGCCCATTGACGACCACACCTCGCGCCTCGCGGAGCCGCCGCTCGGCGACGGCGTACGAATGGCGAGGGAGCAGGTCGGACGTGGACACTGCGGAAACTATAGACACACTTCTGCGGAAATTAGTGTCCCAGTTCTGCGGAAATTGCAGGCCAGCGGTGGACCCGCGCCTTACAACACGTTGGCGACGAAGTTGAGCCGGGGGGCGGGGGCGGAGTCCTCGGCGTAGCGGGCGAGTTCGGCGCGGCCGACGACTTGCCAGTGGACTTCGTCGGGGCCGTCGGCGAGGCGCAGGGTGCGCTGACCGGCGTACATGCGCGACAGCGGGGTCCACTGCGAGACGCCGGTGGCGCCGTGCATCTGGATGGCCTCGTCGATGATCTCACAGACGCGAATGGGCACCATTGCCTTGACCGCCGACACCCACACGCGGGCTTCGGCGTTGCCGAGCACATCCATCGCCTTGGCGGCGCGCAGCACCATCAGGCGCATCGCTTCGATCTCGATACGGGCCTTGGCGATCACCTCGGTGTTCTTGCCGAGACGGGCGAGCGGCTTGCCGAACGCCTCACGGTTCAAACCACGGCGGATCATCAGTTCCAGGGCCCGTTCGGCCGCACCGATCGAACGCATGCAGTGATGGATACGACCCGGGCCGAGGCGGATCTGGGAAATCTCGAAGCCACGCCCCTCCCCCAGCAGCATGTTTCCGGCGGGCACGCGGACATCCGTAAAGCGAAGGTGCATGTGGCCGTGGGGCGCATCGTCCTCGCCGAACACGTGCATCGCCCCGAGAATCTCGACGCCAGGGTGCGGCAACGGCACCAGGATCTGTGACTGGCGACGGTGCGGCGGGCCATCGGGGCTGGTCTGCACCATACAGATCATGATCTTGCAACGAGGGTCACCGGCACCCGAGATGTAGTACTTCTCGCCGTTGATCACCCACTCCTCACCGTCGAGAACGGCCTGGCAGCGGACGTTTTTCGCGTCGGACGAAGCAACGTCGGGCTCGGTCATGGCGAACGCCGAGCGGATCTCGCCGTTGAGCAACGGCTCCAGCCACTGCTCCTTCTGCTCGTGCGTGCCAACCCGCTCGAGCACCTCCATGTTGCCGGTGTCGGGGGCGCTGCAGTTGAGACACTCCGAAGCAAGCGGGTTCTTGCCCAACTCGTTGGCGATGTAGGCGTAGTCGAGATTCGACAGGCCCTGGCCGGTCTCGGCGTTGGGCAGGAAGAAGTTCCACAAGCCATTGGCCTTGGCCTTCGACTTCACCGAGTCGAGCAGCTCCAATTGACCCTCGCCGTAGCCCCAGTGGTCGGCTCGCCCAACGCCGAGTCGGTAGAACTCCTCGGTGATCGGCTCGACCTCATTGGCGATGAACGCCTTGACGGCCTCGAACAACGGGACCGCATGGGCCGACATCGCCAAGTTCATGGCGTCGTCGGTCGGATTTCCTGAGTGCATACCCGGAGCCGGCATGAGGGGTCCTTTCAATCGGATCGGGAGTCAGGGCGACACACGCCCTGCTGACAGTCTGGCCGAGGACCCACCTCGGGCTCGGATCGATGGACGAAGGCCGAGGTTGTGGACTGGCGGGATTCAGCTCCAGTCGACCTGCGACACACCGGTCTCGGCCAGTTCGATCCAGGTGCGACCGGGGGTCAGCGTGATCGGCTCACCCGACTCGGTGCGCCAGATGGCCGGGACGGCCGGATCGGCCCGCTCCCAGATGCCTTTGATGACTTTGCCACCCGTGAAGATCCACGCCTCGCCGAAACCAACCGTGACAGCCTCGGGCGAGCTCGGGTCGGCGGGGCTGCGCCGGTAGTTGCAGAACTGGAAGACCACGTTCTCGAAGGCGATGTTGGCCCCCGTCGTATCGACGTGAGGAGCGCCGTACTCGGTGCGAACCCATTGGCCGCTCGCACCCTCCCAGGTCCAGGTCAGGTCGATCTTCAACTTGGCCGTGATGTTGGCCGCCGGTTCGCCGGCAGCTTCCTCGCCCGCGGCGCGATACACGAAGAACGGCGCTGGCAGGCCCTGGTTGAGTCCGGAGGTTGACCACAGCTGCTGCGTGCTTTCGTTGAACAGGGTGTGCTCGATGGCGTACTTCTTGCGGCGCTCGTCGTCGCGGTAGTACCCAGGGGCCTGACCTGTTGCCCGACTCTCGGCGTTGGCATTGCCAATGGCGTTGACGACGCCACGGTTGCCACCCGACCAGGCGAACAACGGTCGATTGAGCTGGTTAAGCAAGTCGACGTCGGTGGTACGTGCGGACCGCACGGGGCCGATCGGTGCCGCGTCCTGTGAGTGGAAGATCACAAAGAAGCGGGTGATGCCCTCGACGATTTCTTCGTACACGATGTCGGCCTGATTCAAACCGGCCTGCGGTCGGGCGTTCGTGTGGTTGTTGATCTTGACGGCCAACGCCGGGCGGGCCGCCAGATTCGGGTCTCCGATCGGCAGGCCGGTCAGCGGAAATGTCGGAACCGGTGCCGCCGTAGTTGGCGGCTCGGTGACGGCGACGGTGGTCGGCACGGCGGTGGCCGCTGGAGCGGTCGACGCAGGGGCCGACGTGCCCGGAGCGGTCACCGTCGGGGGCGTCGTGACGTCCAGGGCGGTCGAGGCAGTGGAGTCACCGCTTCCGCCGCCGCAAGCGGCGACGCCCAGTCCGGCGAGCATGAGGGCGGCTACGTGGCGACGTGCATTCATATTGGATTTACAGCTCCCGCAGTGTGGCGATCCGTTCATCAAGCGACGGATGGGTGTCGAACATCTTGTTGACCCAGCCGAGGCGCCCGCCCTCGTGCACTCCCGGCATCGGTTGTTCGATCCACAGGTGTGCTGTCGCCCGAGAAGCGCTATGCGTCACCGTTGAGTCGGCATTGAGCTTCTCGAGTGCTGAAATCAACCCTGGAGGGTACCGGGTCATCTGGCAGGCCGACACGTCAGCCAGCGATTCGCGGCGCCGCGAAATGGCCGATTGCATCAGTTTGGCGAACAGTGGAGCAATGATGAGCAGGGCAAACCCGATCAGGGCTACCGGGTTCTGTGAATCTTGTCGATCTCCGTCGCGACGCACGCGACCGCCGTTCCACCACATCATCCGGATGGCAATATCCGACAAAATCGCGATGGATCCGACCAGCGTCACCGCCAAGGTCGACACGAGAATGTCGTAGTTGCGGATGTGGGACAACTCGTGGGCGAGCACGCCTTCGAGCTCGACCCGGGTCATCTGTTCGAGCAATCCGGTGGTCACGGCGATCGCCGCGTGGCGAGGGTTACGGCCGGTGGCGAACGCGTTCGGGGCCGGGTCGTCGATGATGTAGATGCGAGGTTGGGGTAGCCCGCTGGCGATGCACAACCCCTCGACCAGGTTGTAGAGCCGCTTGTAGTCCGTCGGGTCGGCTGGGCGAGCCCGGCTGACCCGCAGGGCTATGGCGTCGGCTTTCCAGTACGAGATGAACGCCATCAGGCCAGAGAACAGCAGGGCGATGATCGTGCCGACGAGGCCGTAGCCGATCAGCGTGCTGAACGCCGCTCCGACCAGGGCCACGAGCACGACAAACCCAGCGACCAGGTAGATGCTGCGGCGCTTGTTTGCCGCGATGAGTTCGTACATGAGTGCCGTTCAGACTACGAGACCAGGGCCGCAACCCGGAGTCGGGTTGGGCGGGGACAGCGGTCCCACGACCTCAGAACTTGACGTTGGGAGCTTGGCGGGCGCTGTCTTCGGCCTCGAAATATTCGCGGCGGACGAAGTTGAGCATGCGGGCGAAGATCACGCTGGGGAAGCTGTCGAGCTTGTTGTTGTAGCCCAACACGGTGTCGTTGTAGAACTGCCGGGCGTACGAGACGCGGCCCTCGGTGGCCGTCAACTCTTCCTGCAACTGCATGAAGTTCGTGTTGGCCTTCAGATCGGGATATGCCTCGGACAGCGCGAGCAGGCCACGCAATGCCCCGGTGAGCTGACCATCGGCACCAGCCTGGGCGGAGGGCGTCGACGGAGCGGCGAGCGCTTTGTTACGGGCTTCGACGACGGCTTCGAGGGTTTCACGCTCGTGGGAGGCGTAGCCCTTGACGGTCTCGACCAGGTTGGGAATGAGATCGAGACGGCGCTTGAGCTGCACGTCGATCTGCGCCCAGGCATTTTCGACCTGGTTGCGCTTGCGGATCAGGCCGTTGTAGATGCCGATGGCGACGAGTGCCAGCACCACGACGACGATGAGAATGACGATCAACGGATTCATGTTTACCTCCGAACCGAGCCCGTGCGCAGACGGAACATCGCACGCTGACCCACGCGGGTCGCTTGGCGCATCATACGGCTGTCGGCCAACCCAGAGGTGGACTGTCGGGCGTCGCCACCCTCGGCCCAGCGCGGCATCGCCATCGCCTGCCGGTAGATCTCGAGATATCGCTCGGCCAACGAATCCATCGAGAACTGCGCGGCGCGGTCGATTCCCGATCGACGCAGCGAATTGGCCAACGACTCGTCGGCGAGCACCGCTCGCAAGGCAGCTGCCAGCGCAGGGGCGTCACCGGGGGGAACCAGGAGGGCGTCGATATCGGGGCGGGCCGCGTTCTTGTAGCCGTCGAGATCCGAGGCAACTACGGGGGTGCCAGCCGCCATCGCCTCGATCAAGACCACCCCAAATGATTCGCCATGCAGCGATGGCGCACAGAACACGCTGGCCCCGGCCAGGCGGGCGATCTTCTCTTCCTCGCTGATTCGGCCGAGCCACTCGATGCGACGATGCCCGGCGTACTCGCGGCGGAGACGGTCGGTTTCCGGACCGTTGGAGGCAATCCACAGGGTCACCGTGTCGGGCAGGTAGGCCATTGCCGCAAGGAGCACGCTCAGGCCTTTGCGTTCCTCGTGGCGTCCGCAGAACAAGACGGTCGGCCCGTCGACCTTGTACGGCTCGATGCGCACATAGCGACCGAGTTCGACCCCGTTGTACAGCATCTCGTAGGTACCGCCGAGCCAGCGCTCGGCCATCGCCTCGGCATCCTTGGACACTGCGCAGCGCACGTCGATTCGT
>JANNNL010000618.1:0-2866 GCA_031398525.1 Actinomycetes bacterium
AGGGTCGACTACGTCCGGTGGCTGAATGGTTCGGCGACCACTTTGTTGCCATTCCGTTCTTTCACATCGATGATGGCGCGGTCCTTGCCCGATCGAGTTTCGTGGCCGGCATAGTCGTCGCGTTCATGATCACCCCAACGATCACCTCGATCACCCGAGACGTGATGCAACAGGTACCGCGCGACCTCTGCGAAGGGGCACTCGGACTCGGCGCGACCCGCTGGGCGATGTTGCGGGCCGTCACCTACCCGTTCGCCCGACGAGGCATGCTCGGTGCCACGCTGCTCGCATTCGGCCGGGCCCTCGGCGAAACCATTGCCGTGGCAATCATCGTGTCGATTTCGCTTAAGGTGAACACTCACGTCCTCGAAGAGGGAGCCGGCTCGATCGCCGCGCAGATCGCCACACGGTTCGGGGAAGCCAGCGACATCGAGCGGAGTGGTCTCGTCGCCGCGGGCCTGGCGCTGATGCTGCTGTCATTGAGCGTCAGCCTGCTGGCTCGCAGAATCGTCGACCGGGCGGGATCTCGATGACTCGAACAACGGCGCACCGTCGGCGTCATCACGCCGATGTCGACTCCCCCCGAGCCGTGGCCGGACTGACCCGCGAGGAACTGGTTGCCTATGCGATCGCCGCGGTCGTCGCCGTCCACGCCGTCGGCCTGCTTCGGTTGCTGCTCGACTGGGACGGAATCCTCGGCTCATTTCTGGTTGGTTATGTGGTCTTTCTTGCCATCCACCACCTTCTGGTTCGTCAATCGGCTCGCAGCGACGTGGCCGTCGACCGCACGATGACTGCTCTGATCTGGAGTGCCGGCGCGGTGGTCGCCGGAGTGCTGGGTTGGATGCTGGTGTTCGTGCTCCTCAAGGGGATGACCCTCTTGAGGCCGTCGTTCCTGTTCGAGGATCTTTCGGACAAGGGCCCGCTCGATCCGGGCGGGGGCGCGCTCAACGCCATCATCGGCACCATCGAACAGGTCGGCATCGCGACGATCCTGGTGATTCCTATCGCCGTCCTGACTGCGGTCTACCTGCATGAGCTCGACGGCCGATTGGCCCGGCCGCTGCGATTTGTCGTCGACGCGCTATCGGGGGTGCCCTCGATCGTTGCCGGCCTGTTGATCTTCGTCTTGTTCGGCGGCTACTCCGGGATCCGCGGCTCGGCCGCCCTGTTGATCTTGATGCTGCCGATTGTGACCCGAGCCTCGGAGGAGATTCTTCGCACCGTTCCAGAACCACTGCGCGAGGCATCGCTCGCCCTTGGCGCGCCTCGGTGGCGGGTGGTGACCCAGGTGGTGCTGCCGACGGCCCGCTCGGGCTTGACGACCGCGGTGCTCCTCGGCGTTGCCCGGGCCGCCGGTGAAACGGCACCGGTACTGCTGACGACAGGTGGCGGTTTCGTCACCAATGCGAACCCGTTTGCCGACAACCAGGCCAGCCTGCCGACGTTCGTCTTCGATCTCATCCGGGTGCCGGACAAGACCCAGAACGACCGGGCTTGGGCCGGGGCGCTGGTCCTTGTGCTCCTGGTTCTCATCTTGTTCACCACCGCGCGCTGGGTTGGCGCGCGCAACGAGCGTCGCCTCGGGAGGCGTTGATTCATGACGACTAGATCTGCTCCAGTGGGCCCTGAAGTCACGACAGAGTCGGAGGTGATCTCGACCTCCGCCATGCCCAGGGTTGGGCCGCTCGCCCCGAGCGAGTCATCTGACGAACTCCTTCCGGGGAGTCTGGTCGCCAACAGCGTCAGCGCGTGGTTCGGCACCCGAAAGGTGCTCGAGCGCTGTTCCTTGCGGATGGAGTCGGGCCAGGTGACCGCGCTGATCGGTCCATCGGGCTGTGGCAAGTCGACGTTCCTGCGGATTCTCAACCGCATGCATGAGGTCATCCGGGGAGCCCGGGTCGGCGGCGAGGTCGAACTCGATGGCCGCGACATCTATGGACGCGAGGCGAATCCCACCGACATCCGAGCCCAGATCGGCATGGTCTTTCAGAAGCCCAATCCGTTCCCGGCGATGACGATCGCCGAGAACGTGCTCGCCGGCCTCAAGTTCAACGGCCTGCGCCCCCCTAACCGCGACGACATCGTCGAGGAATGCCTGCAGCGTGCCGGGCTCTGGGCCGAGGTGAAGGATCGCCTCAACGAGGGCGGCATGGCGTTGTCGGGTGGCCAGCAGCAACGCTTGTGCATCGCTCGATCGCTTGCGGTGCGGCCGAAAGTGCTGTTGATGGACGAGCCGTGCTCGGCCCTCGACCCGATCTCGACGCGGGTTGTGGAAGAAACGATCCGCTTGATTTGCGACGACATCACGATCGTCATCGTGACCCACAACATGCAACAGGCTCAACGCGTCTCGGACGAGTGCGCATTCTTTCTTGTGGAAGAGCAGGGTATGCCTGGTCGCATCGTCGAAAGCGGTTGCACCCCGGACATGTTCTCGCGCCCGAACGACGAGCGCACCTTGGCGTACGTCACCGGACGGTTCGGATGAGCACCGGAGGTCGTAGTCGTCCGGGCCTTTTGGGGATGGTGACCCTCAACCTCGCCATTGCAGCCGGCGGATTCTCCGCGCTACGGGCTCCCGCTCCGGCCGCTGCGGCCGGGCCGACGATGAACGGCGGTGGATCGTCGTTCGCCAAGCTCGAGATCGATCAGTGGCGGGCAGAAGTCGCTCGCCAGCCGTACGGCCTGCAGATCAACTACACGGCTCAAGGCTCGTCGTTCGGTCGGCAGCAGTATCGCGACGGCAACCTGGATTTCGGCGCCTCCGACATCCCGTTTCCGGCCAGCGAGCTCAGTGGCTGGCCGGGTAGCCAGGCTGGACGTAAGAGCTTCGTGTATGTCCCGGTCAGCGCCGGCGGTCTTG
>JANNNL010000644.1:0-4137 GCA_031398525.1 Actinomycetes bacterium
GACGGTGTACACCGTGCCCGAGGTGCCGAGTGAAATGACGACGTCGCCGGGCCGCAGGCCGATGCCCAGCGCTCCCGCCATGTTGTCACCCGTCCCGGGACCGACGGTGGCCCCCCGCCATTCGCCGGTCGTTTCGAGCGGGCCGAGAACCCGAGGCAACGCCGTCGACCAATCGCGCTCACGATCGACGATCGCCAACAGATCGTGGCAGTACTCCCCCGTTGCCGCCGACCAATACCCGGTGCCCGAGGCGTCGCCGCGGTCGGTGACCAGTTGCCCGGTGAGCTGCAGCGTCATCCAGTCGTGGGGCAGCATCACATGGGCGAGCCGCGCCCACGCCTCAGGTTCACTGCGGTGCAACCACGAGAGCTTGGTGACAGTGAAGGCGGCCACTGGCACACTGCCGCAGGCCGCCGCCCAATCAGCCGCGCCACCCGGGAGCTGCTTGAGGAGCCAGCCGCTGTCGGGGGCCGACTCGGTGTCGTTCCACAGCTTCGCCGGTCGGATCACCTGGCGGTCGGAGTCGAGCGTGACCATCCCGTGCTGTTGGCCCGCCACGCTGATGCCGGCAACCGTGGGGCTCCCCGCCTCGGCCCAGGCCGCCTCGAACGCGGCCCACCAGCTGTGCGGGTCCTGCTCCGAGCGGGGCGGTTGCGTGGCCGGGTGTCGGGCGTGGCCGTGGGCGACCAACTCACCCGAGTCGAGGTCGCGGATCTCGACCTTGGTGGATTGGGTGGATGAATCAACACCGGCAACGAGAGGCACGGCGGGGATCCTAGGCAACACTCACCTCCCCGAGCGGATAGGCCCCCGGGCCGCGAGGGGAGGCCGTCGCTTATCCGCCGACGGGCGGCTCGATCGCCCACGGCGCCGGCTGGCCCCAGGCGTCATCGAAGACCAACTCGCTGAGCGGCTTGCGGCGCACCGGGCCATGGTGACCTTCGGGCACCCCCACAGTGATCGCCGCCGACAACGCCACGTCGTCGGGGATGCCGAGCAACTCGCGCAGGGCGGATTCGGCCTGCATGTGCCACATCGTCAATGCTCCGCCGTAGCCGAGGGCTCGGGCGGCGAGCAGCAGGTTCTGACAGGCGGGATACACCGACGCCCCCTCGTAGGGGTTGGCTTCGCGATACCGCTTGAGGCAGACGAGCACCACCACCGGGCATTCCTCGAATCGGTCGACATAGCGCTGCATCGTCGCCGCCATCCGGGCCTTGGGCGAGCCGTCGATCAGCGATGAGCCCCCGTCGTAACCGTCGGCGACCTTCTTGGCCTCCCATCCTCGGCGGAAGCTCTCGCCGAGCAGCGCCTTGGCGGCTACGGCTCGCGGCCCGTCCCGCAGGACGAGGAACCGGTAGGGCTGGCGATTCGAGCCGCTCGGCGCCCGCGTCGCGCCGAACATGATCGCAGCCAGGTCATCGTCGGGAATCGGGTCCGTGGTATAGCGCCTGATCGCCCGGGTGGTGGCCAGGCCTTCCAGAAGATCCATCGTCAGCGGCCGCTGCTCAGCGGCCGTGGAAGGTCGGTGAACGCTTCTCCATGAACGCGGCGACGCCCTCTTGGAAGTCAGCAGTACGGAACAAGGGAAGCAGCTGGAGAAACACGTGATGCACGTTCTGTTCGAAGGTTTCGGTTTCCGCGGCGCGCATCATCCGCTTGATCGCCCGCACGGCGAGCGGCGCGTTAGCGACGATCTCGCCGGCTAGCCCGGTGACGAACGAACCCAGCTCATCGGCGGCGACGACGTGGTTGACCAGACCGAGTTCGAGAGACTCGGCGGCGGTCAGGGTGCGGCCGGTGAAGGCGATCTCCGCGGCGCGGGCGTAGCCGACGATGCGCGGCAACAGCCAGGTGCCGCCGCTCTCGGGCAGAATGCCGCGCTTGGCAAAACCCGGGTTGAGTTTGGCGTGGGTGGCCGCCACCCGGATGTCGCAGCCGAGGGCGATATCGAGTCCGTAACCGGCGACGCCCCCGTTGAGCGCGCAGATCGTCGGGGTGTCGAGGTTGTGCAGCACGATCGGTGGGGCGTTGCGAATGTCGAATTCGCCCGGGTTCGCATCGAGTTGACCGAGGCCACCGAGGCTGCCCTTCGGCCCACTCATCTGGGCGGCCAGGTCGAGGCCGGCACAGAATGCCCGGCCGGCCCCCGTCACCACGATGCAGCGCACGTCGCGATCGCGATCGGCGTCGAGCAATCGCGCCGAAAGTTCGTCGAGCATCGAGGACGAGATCGTGTTCATCCGCTCCGGTGCGTTGAGGGTGATCGTGGCGATGTGGTCGGCAATGGCGTACAGAACCTCGGGCATGCCGCGACGGTACTCCTGGGCAATGGCGGTCGGTCGAAGCCGGTGCCCGCGGGCAGGTCACCGTCTATGCGTGATCGAGATCGACCAGCACATCCGCCGCGGCGATCAACACCGGATCATGGGTGGCGATCACCACGGCCGCTCCGGCGTGCGTGGCGAGCCGGAGGACCTCGACAAGGCGTTCTGTGGCCGCCTCGTCGAGTTGCGACGAGGGTTCGTCGAGGACGACGACTGCGGGATGGGTCATCATCGCTCGTGCGAGGGCGACCCGCTGGCGTTCCCCACCCGAACACCGTCTCGCCTCGCGTCGCGCCAGGTGGCCGATGCCGAGCAAGTCGAGCCACGCCTGGTCATCGGCCGTATCGGGCGACAAACCCCGGGTGGCTCGGGCCAGGTCGAGATTGCCCGCCACCGTCGCCGTCTCGGCCAGGTGGATCTCTTGCAGGACTACCCCGACGTGGTCGCGTCGATGCTGGGCCAGGGCCTCGCGATCCAGGGTCGCCAGGTCGACTCCGGCCAACGACACGCAGCCCGACGATGGTCGATCGAGCCCGACCAATATCCGCAGGACGGTGCTCTTGCCCGCTCCGGAACGCCCGCCGACCACGTGCAACGCGCCCGACCCGATCGCCAGGGTGAGCGGACGCACGACCAGGCGATCGCCGAACGAGCGGGTGACCTCGGTCAGTTCGGCGGTCGCCCGCGCCGTCCCCCCACTTGCCGACTCCGGCGATTTCGACGGCCCGAGTCGTCGTGAGAACGATGGCTCGACTGATCGTGCGGTCGACGGCAGGATCGACGGTGGAATCGGTAGCGAGCCGATCGACGGCGGCCCGGCGGGCGATCCGACGACGACCGGCTCGGACACCATGTCGGCACCGACCGGGTGCAGCACAATCTGGTCACCATCGACTCGAAACCGGGTGACGTCGCCGGTGCCCGTCGCCTTGCGGGCCGCCTCGGGCAACCGCAACCACCCGCGGGAGTCGACGACAAGGAACTGTTCGTCGGGCGTCGCGGCCGCCGGGCCGCCGCCATTCGGCCACCAAGCCTCGCTCATTCGGCCGTCACGGATCCACATCACTTTGTCAGCAACCACCGTCGCCCGCCGGTCGTGGCTGACCATCACCAGCGCGGCCCCGATTCCCTGAACCGCGTCGCTGAGCGCCTGATAGACGGCGTCGGCCGAGGCGGCATCGAGCTGTCCCCCCGGCTCATCGGCAAACACGACCGTGGGGTAGTGAACGATCGCAGCGGCCACCGCCACCCGCTGAGCCTCACCTCCCGACAGGTCGGCGATCTGCCGCTCGGCCAAATCAGCCACCCCGACCCGTTCAAGGGCCTCGATCGCCGCCTCGCGAGCTTGCACCCTGGACCGGCGGAGCATGAGCACCTGCAGCATCACATTGCCGACGACGTCGAACTCGGGCCGCAAGGTGCGTCCCGCGTGTTGGTCGACCCAGCCGAGCGACTTGGCCCGCCACTGCGCGAGTCCTGCGCTGCCGCCCACGCCAACGGGCCAGCCGGCAACGACTGCGGTTCCCGCCGACAGCCGCTGTTCACCGATCAAGGTCCGCAGCAACGTGGTCTTACCCGACCCGTTCGGACCGTGGACGACGACCCGCTCGCCCACTGCAACTTCGAGCGTCAAGCCCCGCAACGCCGCCACCGCCCCGTCACCAACGCGATGCAGGCAGAAGGCGTCGCGGACATCGACCACCGGCGATTGCAACCGCGTGGTGCTCACGCCACACCCCCGGTCACGCGCGATGGCATCGGCTCGCGCAGCGATCGCCACGCGATCACTGCGGCGACGGCCAGTGCGCCC
>JANNNL010000649.1:0-11712 GCA_031398525.1 Actinomycetes bacterium
CCGCGATGTTCTCGGCTTCGTTCCGGGTCGGAACGACCGCCGTTACCGACCGTTCGGTCGACATATCTCCAGCCCCCTGCGGACTCTCATGTGGCGCCGCCCGGCGGCACATGCGCAAAAGTATCAGCGGGTTCGCAGAAATCGCGCCTTGAAGAGCACGGACAGCGACGTTCGGCCACGTCAAGAGCGCGAGTGACAGGGGTGCCACCGAAAGACGGCGTCGGCGACGGTGTTGACCCGTAGCATCGAATGCTGTGTCAGAACGCATTTCGCAGGCCGACGTGGTCAAGGTGGCGCGGCTCTCCCGCCTCGCTCTCGGCCCCGGTGACGCCGAGCGCTACCTGAGTCAATTGTCGGGGATGTTGGAGCACTTCGCGGACATCGACGCGCTCGACCTCGATGGGGTTGAGCCGATGACGCAACCGCTGCCGCTGGTCAATGTGTTCCGAGATGACGTGTTGCGACCCTCGCTCGATCGCGACGAGGTATTGGCCGCCGCGCCGGCCTCCGAAGATGGCCGGTTCCGGGTACCACCCATGATCGGGGAGTCGTGATGCCGTCGTTGCCATCGTTCCCGACCGTGTTGAACACCGCCGCCGCAGTGCGCTCGGGTACTCGTAGCGCCCTCGACGTGCTCGACGAGCATCTTGCCCGGGTGACCGAATGCGAGACCGAGATTCACGCGTTCAACTTGGTACTTGCTGATGAAGCCCGGGCCGCGGCGGCTGCGCTTGATGCCCGCATCGCCGCCGGCGACGACCCCGGCCCGCTCGCCGGAGTCCCGATTGCGCTGAAAGACAATATGTGCACCCAGGGGATTCCGACGACCTGCTCGTCGCGAATCCTCGAGGGTTGGCGGCCGCCGTACACCGCAACCGCGGTCGACAAGGTGGTTGCCGCCGGAGCGATTCCGATCGGCAAGACCAACCTCGACGAGTTTGCGATGGGCTCCTCCACCGAGAACTCGGCGTTCGGCCCGACCCGTAACCCGCTCGACCCGAGCCGAGTGCCCGGTGGGTCCAGCGGTGGTTCGGCAGCCGCCGTGGCCGCCGGGTTCGCCCCGGTGTCACTTGGTTCCGATACCGGTGGCTCGATCCGTCAGCCCGCGGCGCTGTGCGGTCTCGTTGGTGTGAAACCGACGTATGGCCTGGTCAGCAGGTATGGGTTGATTGCCTTTGCATCGAGCCTCGACCAGATCGGCCCATTCACCCACACGGTCGCCGACTCCGCCGCGGTGCTCGAAGTTCTGGCCGGCCATGACCCGATGGACTCGACCTCGATCCCGCAGCCTCCTCCGTCACTGACGTCGGTGCTTGACCGGGGGGTCGACGGATTGCGGATCGGGCGGATCACCGACCTTCCCGCCGGGGCCGACGCCGACGTGACCGCCCGGGTAGAAGCGGCGTTTGTTGCGCTGGAAAAGGCAGGCGCGACGATCGTCGATGTCACCGTGCCGGCCTTCGGGTACGGGCTCACCGCGTACTACTTGGTCGCCCCGGCGGAGGCGTCGAGCAACCTGTCGCGCTACGACGGTGTTCGCTTCGGTATGCGCGTCACCGCCGGCACGACCGCCGAGATGATGGCCGTCACCCGCACCGCCGGGTTCGGCGAAGAGGTCAAGCGCCGGATCATGCTCGGCACCTACGCCCTGTCGGCGGGCTACTACGACGCCTACTACGGCAAAGCGCTCAAGATCCGCCGAATGATCTCCGACGACTTCTCCCGCGCTTATGAGCGCTGCGACGTGCTGATCACCCCGGCCTCGCCGACGGTGGCCTTCGAGTTCGGCTCAAAGGGCGACAATCCAATCGCCATGTACCTGTGCGACACCTACACGATCCCCACCAATCTGGCGGGCCATCCGGGGATGAGCGTCCCCTACGGCACCGGCGACCACGGCCTGCCGGTTGGCGTCCAGATCCTCGCCCCTGCGCTGGGTGAGCAGGTCATGTATCAAGTGGCCGCCGAGTTGGAACGGAGCATGGCATGACGATCTACACCACGTCCGATCAGGACTTTGTCGAGTTGAGCGATGGCTGGGAGCTGGTCGTCGGCCTTGAGGTCCACGTCGAGTTGGCGACCAACACCAAGCTGTTCTCGGGCAGCGCCAACCGGTTCGGCGACGAGCCGAACATGAACATCGACCCGGTCACCCTCGGGTTGCCCGGGGCGTTGCCGGTGCTCAACCGCCACGCCGTCGAGTTGGCGATGCGGGTGGGCCTGGCACTCAACTGCACCGTGCAGCCGAGCATCTTTCACCGAAAGAACTACTTCTACCCCGACCTGCCCAAGGCGTATCAGATCTCGCAGTACGACCAGCCGCTGAACATCGACGGCTACTTGGCACTACCCGGCGGCAAGTTGATCGGCATCGAGCGCGCCCATATGGAAGAGGACACCGGCAAGTCGACCCATATCGGCGGGGCCGGTGGCCGCATCCACGGTGCCGACCACTCGCTGATCGACTTCAACCGCGCCGGAGTGCCGCTGGTCGAGATCGTCTCACGGCCCGACATCCGCACCGCGGAAGAGGCTCGCCAGTACGTCACCGAACTGCGCGGCATTCTGCTCGCCATTGATGCGTCCGACGCCAAGATGGAGGAAGGCTCGATGCGGGTCGACGCCAACGTCTCGGTCCACCGCGCCGGCGAACCGTTCGGCACCCGCTGCGAGATCAAGAACGTCAACTCGGTGCGCTCGCTGGGCCGAGCGATCGACTACGAAGCCCGACGCCAGATCGACATGCGCAACGCCGGCGAGCCGATTCTGCAGCAGACCCGCCACTGGGACGAGAACGACGGTCGTACCCACACGTTGCGCACCAAGGAAGACGCCGACGACTACCGCTACTTCCCTGAGCCCGACCTCGTGCCGATCGTCCCCTCGCCCGAATGGATCGCCTCGATTCGTGACGCCCTGCCGCTGCTGCCGGGCGCTCGTCGCCTGCGATTGGCCGCAGCCAGCGGGGCGGCCGCGGATGCCGAGTCGGTGATGGTCGTCGTCGAGCGTGAGCAGGACGACTACGTGCTGGCCGTCGGCGCAGCCGGTGGCGACGTCGCCCGGGCGCTGGTCCATGTGAAAGAGGCGTACGCCGAGCAAGGCTCGTCACCGGCGGTTCCGGCTGTGGACTTGGCCGGGCTGACGCAGCTCGAGGTGAGCGGGAAACTGACCGCTACGCAGGCCAAGCAGGTGCTCGCCGAGCTCGTCGCCAATGGCGGGGGAGATGCGGCGGCGATCGCCGCGGTTCGTGGGTTCGAGGCGATCGACTCGTCGTCATTGGAGCCGATGGTCGACGCCGCGATCGCGGCTCAACCCGACGCGTGGGCGAAGTTCGTGGCGGGCGACGCGAAGGCCGTTGGCGCGATCGTCGGCGCGGTGATGAAAGCTTCGAAGGGCAAAGCCGACGGTAAGGCCGTCTCGGCCATCGTCGAAGCCCGCAAGGCCGCCGCGTCGTAGGACACCTTTCCGGCGCCCCGGGTTTTTGGTTGCCATCTGCGACGGCTTCCGTCACAAATCGCAACCAAACCGCCTGACCAGCGACTCACATCGGGCGCGAGAAGTCGGATTTGCCGCTTCGAACGCTTCCGCTCCCACCTACCTGCGTGGACATCATCAAGTTGGAACCCATTGCTCGTCCTCAGTACGGGCTGATCACTCGTTCGCAGGCGGTCGCCGCCGGATGCGATGTACGGGCCTGGTACCGGGCGCTGGCCTCCCAGGCGATCGTCGGCATCCACCCGGGCGTCGCTCGGCTGCCCGGTGCATTCCCGACTCCGCAGCAGACGATTCTCGCCGCGGTGCTTGGGGCTGGCGAGGGGGCGATGGCGTCTCACCGTTCGGCGGCGTCGATGTGGGACGTCGACATTGTCGGCGATCGACCGGTTGATGTGCTCGTGCCCCGGCGGCGACACCCGGCGCCGATGACCGGAGTTGTGCTCCACCACCCTCGTGACCGGGATGATCTCGTGGTCAGCCGGCGTGGCGGCATCGCTTGCACCAATCCGCTGCGAACGATCGTCGATCTCGGAGCGGTAGCCCCCAGCGCCGTTCCGGCGGCGTTGGCGAGTTTGATGACCAGCGGATTCGTCTCGACCTCCGCGGTGTGGGCAGTGCTCGAACGCCACGCCCGCGCGGGTCGCAACGGCGTCTCCGCGCTGCGCCAGGCACTTGCGGACTGGGGCTTCGAGCATCGTCGGCCCGATAGCGAACTTGAGATCGTGATGAACTCAATGGTCGCCCGGAGTTCGCTGCCCAAGCCGGAGTTTCATGAGCGGATCCTCGGGATCGAGGTCGACTTTCTCTTTGCCGAGGCGAAGGTCGTCGTGGAGTGTGATGGGTGGCAGGACCACGGTCGGGTCCGCTCGCAGTTCGAACGAGACCGCGAACGCGATGCCCGACTGGTGGAGGCGGGCTACGTGGTGATGCGGTTCACGTGGAATCAGATCGTTCGCCGCCCGGCATGGGTCGCCGACCGGATCGCCGGGACGATTGCGATTCGCTCCGGGCTGCCCCGGGTGGCGGCCTGATCGCGGGGTCATGGACGCGAGGTCGGGGCGCGAACCGGGGGACGTTCTGGTTGCGATTTGCGACGGAATCCGTCACAGATCGCAACCAAAGTCCGCGACCGCCGGGGTGCCCGAGACGACTGCCCCAGCGGGATTCCCGACCCGTGTGGTGTAGGGCGGATTGTTGCGGGCCACCCTCGAGATGTCGAGAGCTTCGGCGACCGTCGCCAGCGCCGAAGCCGGCGCGGTTCCGACGCGGTGACGCAGAGAGAGCGACCGGGTTGTCCGTCGTGGCGACCTGGTGTTCCCTGCGTAGGCGAGGGCCGCGGCGGTGGGCATCGCTACCGACCTCGACGCCGTGGCCGGCGACCAGCACTCGGCGCAGTCGCTCGCCGTCATCAGCGACGAATGACGCGAACGATGTGTCGATCACCGTTCGCTCAGGTTCGCTCACATGGTGATGAAAGCACGCGGCTTTGCGAATCGTCTCAGAAAATCTTGGTCGGGCCGTAGCGTGATCGGCCGTGGCCAAACCGTCGTTGTCTCCGTTGCGGCATCGGGCCTTCCGGCTGATCTGGGTGGGGTCGCTGATCTCGAACATCGGGACGTGGATGGAGACGGTCGCCCTTGGCCGGTACGTCGCCGACACCACCGGGCGGGCCGCGTGGAGCGGGCTGATCGCGGCGGCGGCGTTTCTGCCGACGGCGTTCGTCGGATTGATCGGTGGGGCGCTGGCCGATCGGGCCTCGCGGCGCGGGCTGTTGATTGCCTCGAATCTGATCCAGGCGGTCATCGCGGTGGTTGTCACGGTGCTGGTCGCCGCAGATCACGCCACGCCGGTGAATCTGACGATCTTGACCCTGGCCGCCGGGTGCGCCTCGGCGATCGGATTTCCGTCGTTCCAGGCCGCGTTGCCCGACCTGGTGCCGGCCGTGGATCTGCCCGCGGCGATCGGGCTGAGTTCGGTGCAGTGGAATCTCGGACGCGTCGTCGGCCCGGCGCTGGCCGGCCTCGCGATTGTGATCGGCGGAATCCCGGTGGCCCTTGGCATCAATGCGGTCAGTTTCCTCGCCGTTGTGGTGGCGGTCTCGCTGGTGGAAATTCCGCGGGCGCCGACGTCGGCTGAACGCCGCCCGATCGTGAGCGCAGTGTTCGACGGTTTTCGGATCGTCCGCCGTGAGCCCGGGTTGCGGGTAATGAACACGACGATGTGCCTGAACACCTTGATCGCCGCCCCGTTCATTGGGCTGATCCCGGCGATGGTCCGGTTGGAACTGGAAGGCGGCAAGGGGGTCAACTCGGTGCTCGTCACCGCCCAGGGTGTTGGAGCAGTGATCGCCGGATTGACGATCGGGGGGCTGGTCGCCAAGCGGGGCATCCGCCCGACGATGATGGGAACGATTGCGGCGACGGGCGTCGGACTGATGCTCTACGGACTAGCGCCGAACATTTGGCTGATGGCCCCCGCCCTCGGGGTGGTCGGCATGGCATACATGGCCTCGCTGTCGACATTTTCCACCATTGCCCAGATGCGCGCCCCGACTGAGCTGCGCGGGCGGGTGATGTCGGTGAACAACGCCGTGCTCGGCCTGCTGTACCCCGCCGGGCTGATCCTCCAAGGGTTGCTCGCCGACCGCATTGGGATGCGGGAAGTCACCGCCGGTTCGGGCGTGGTATTGCTCGCGGTGATGGCAGCTCGACGGCTGATCAACCCCGGGGCGACCGCCGTTCTTGATGTGCCCGCAACGCTGCGAGCCGACTCCCGCGCCCCAGTCTGAGCAGCCGTCCGACCGTTCGATGAGTTTGAGATCCGCCGTCGGACGCTGAAACTCATCAATGAGATCAATCTGCGCGCGCCCGTCGAGTGCTTTCGGGGCGAGGGGGGTCGAGCGGGCGACGTACTGTCGGCGGCTATGGACTTTTCCATCCCTTCCGACATCCAGGAAACGCTTGACGCGCTCGACGCGTTTGTCGAGGCCGAGATCAAGCCGTTGGAGGAGCAGGACGACAACATCCGCTTCTTCGATCATCGCCGGGAGTACGCCCGCACCGACTTCGAGGCCGGCGGCACGCCCCGGGCTGACTGGGAGGAGTTGCTCCGCGAGATGCGGCGCCGCGCCGACAAAGCCGGCTGGCTGCGGTTGGCCTTGCCCGTCGAGTTCGGTGGCCAAGGAGCGAGCAACCTGAAGATGGCGATCATTCGTGAGCACTTGGCGACCAAGGGTCTCGGATTGCACAACGACCTGCAGAACGAGTCGTCGATCGTCGGCAACTTCCCGACCGTGTTGATGATGCGCGACTTCGGAACCCCCGAACAGATTGCGGCGTGGATGCCCGGCTTCCTCGATGGCACCCGCCGCCTCGCCTTCGGTCTCACGGAACCCGATCATGGTTCCGACGCCACATACATGGAGACAACGGCCGTCAAGGATGGTGACGAGTGGGTGATCAACGGGATGAAGCGGTTCAACTCGGGCCTCCATCACGCCACCCACGACATCATTTTCGCCCGCACATCGGGCGAGCAGGGCAGCCCGGTCGGGATCACCGCCTTCCTCGTCCCGACCGACGCACCCGGCTTCAACGTCGACTTCTTCTGGTGGACCTTCAACATGCCCACGGATCATGCCGAGGTCTCGCTGACCGACGTTCGCGTCGGACCCGAGACCGTTTTCGGACGCGTCGACTACGGCCTGGAATTGGCCCAGCACTTCGTCCACGAGAACCGCATCCGGCAGGCCGCCTCGTCGCTCGGTGCCGCTCAGTTCTGTGTGAACGAGGCCGTCGCCTATGCCAACAGCCGGATCACGTGGGGCAAGAAATTGTCGGCCAACCAGGGGATTCAGTTCCCCCTCGTCGAGTTGCACTCCGAGGCGGCGATGCTGCGCCAGCTTGTGAGATACACCGCCTGGATGCTCGACAACAAGCATCACATGGAGGTCACCCACCTCGTCTCGATGTGCAACTACCGAGCCAACCGGCTGTGTTGCGACGCCGCCGACCGGGCGATGCAGACCTGTGGCGGCGTCGGCTACTCGCGGCACATGCCGTTCGAGCACATCTACCGCCACCACCGCCGCTACCGGATCACCGAGGGCTCCGAGGAGATCCAGATGCGCAAGGTCGCCCAACAACTCTTCGGCTTCGGTCGCAAGTAGGCCCTCCAGCCCTGCTGGGTCCATGAAGGGGCCCACACCGAGGAAACACGCGACTTTGAACCACACGCCGCGACATGTTCGCCTACGGTTACGCACCGCACGCGAGAGTCCGCTCTTTGTTGTGTCTTCCCCCCGCCACCGACGACGCGGGCCCAGCCCGTGACCTGGCTGGCCCCGACTCCTTGGTGCCTCATCCGTCGATCAGAGGTTCCCAATTGCGACTGCGCCATCTTTCTTCCGTTCTGTGCTTCGTCTCTGTGGCGACGGCGTGCTCATCGAGTTCGTCCCCAACCACGGTGGCAGTCGCCGGAACCGCGTCTGGGTGCACCCCGGCCGCTACCGAGGTGAAAGCGGGTGATGTGAGCTTCGACTTCGCCAACTCGTCGGGAGACGTCAGCAAGTTGCAGGTGCTGCGAGCCGACGGAACGGTTGCTGCCGTTGCCGAGAACATCGTGACCGGTGCGGGTCGGGTGCTCAACGCGAGCCTGGTTGCCGGGGAGTATTCCCTGCTGTGTACCCCCGGACAGAAAGGTGAAGGCTTTCGCTCATCGATCTCGGTGACGGGCAAGGGCGGCGATCCCGTACCCGAGGCCGACCGCGCGGTACTGATCGCCGGGTCGGAGTACAAGTTCTCGGTCCCCGATGCTCTGAACGTGAAGGCCGGAGAGACCATTCGTTTCGTGTTCAAGAACGAGGGTCAGGTCGATCACGAGATGGAACTCGTCGACCCGAATCGGCAACCGATCGGTGAGGTCGCCGCGTTGAAGCCGAAGACTGAGGGCGAGTTGACGGTGACGTTGGAGACCGAAGGCATCTATGTGATGCGTTGCATCCTCAAGACCGACAACGTCACGCCCCACGACGCGCTCGGCATGACGACTCAAGTCGTTGTCACGAAGTAAATCGACAGGATCTGGCGATTGAGCCACGTGACGATGCGGTAGGGCGAGACCCCGCGGCCGACGTTGGTGTCCGTAGTCTGCATCGTTGTGGAATCCGGTCTTGAACTCCGCAGCGTGAGTAAGCGGTTCGGCAACGCGCAGATATTGCGCGACGTGTCGCTGACCGTGCCGTCTGGATCGATTTGCGCATTGCTTGGCCCAAGTGGTTCGGGCAAGACCACGCTGTTGCGGGTCGTCGCCGGTTTGGAACAGGCAGAGGCGGGTGTAGGCACACTCGATAGCCGGGTGCTGTTCGATGGCACGAACGGGGCATGGATTGCGCCCGAGCATCGCCAGATCGGCATGGTCTTCCAGGACTGGGCGATCTTCCCGCACCTCTCGGTGGGCAAAAACGTGGCATTCGGATTGGGTCGACGCGATCCAGGCCAGCGCGTCGGTGAGGTACTCGAGATGGTCGGGCTTGCGGGCTTCGGCGACCGAATGCCCGCCACGTTGTCGGGTGGGCAACTCCAGCGCGTGGCATTGGCCCGCGCCCTCGCTCCCCGGCCTCAGGCCCTGCTGCTTGACGAGCCATTTTCGAACCTCGACGTGGCGTTGCGGGCGCGAGTTCGCGCCGATCTGCATCGATTGCTGTCTGATGCCGACGTGACAACCGTCTTTGTGACCCACGATCAGGAAGAGGCATTCGTGCTCGGCGACCAGGTGGCCGTGATGCGCGACGGCGAGATCTTGCAGTCGTCGTCCCCCTTCGATCTCTATAGCTCACCCGGCGACCCGTGGATCGCCGCGTTCGTTGGTGATGTCAATCTGGTGCCGGGCACCGCTGACGGCTCCGAGGTCGGCACCGCAATCGGTCGGTTGCCCACCAGATCGACGGGGCACGGCCCGGTACAAGTGCTGGTTCGTCCCGAGGACGTATCGATCGCCCCAGGCGATGACTGCATCGTCACGTCGGTCGAGTTCTACGGCCACGACACGATGATCGAGTGCCTCCACCCCGCCGGTGCGGTCCTGCGGCTACGCGTACGGGCCTGTCAAGTACGCAAGGGCGACCGAATCGGCGTGCAACATTCGGGAGCACCGGTGGTGACGTTCCCGGCCGCGTCGGCCGAGTCCGAGTCAGATGCGGAGCCCGATGCGGGTAGGGCGCGCCCGTCGAGGGTGCCGCGAGAATCCACGGCTGACCGGCAAGCCGGTAGGGCTCTCGGCTGAGGTCGACATCGGGGGCGATCAGCCGAGCTGCGGGTCGACCGTTCAGGGAGACGAAGGAATCGGCGAAAACCGCAACGGTCTGCCCCTGGGCCGCTCGGCGGGCGGCGATGACGTGAGCGGCCTGACGGATCAGCTCCGGTTCACTCGCCATCACCTTCCATTGCAATGCGGTGTAGAGATCGGCCGCAGTTTCGGTCGAGATGACTCCCGTCGCGGTGTCGACGACTCGGAAGCGAAGGTCAGCCCCTTTCTCGGTGAGGAGCACGTTCCACGCAAAGCGGTAGCCCTCCCCGGTCCACCGGGCATCACCGGGGATCAGATGGTGACGTAGGGGTATTGCCAGCATCATGACCACCCACGCACTTGCCCATCTCCGCGACGACCAGGCCGCCGAGGAACCAGTCGCGGTCGAGGTTCCGCCCGCGCCCGCGCCATCCCTGGAGCGAGTGGACCCTCGCGCCATCCGGCTCGAGACTCGGGCGACCAGTCGGTTTGGCCATCCCGGTTCGAAGAACACCGTCGTCACCCCGATCATCAACCATGGGAACACGCCGATCGGGAAGAGCACCCATGTGGCGACATGGAAACCGATGACCGCGAGCCAGGCGGCCGGACGCGTTCGCCGCCAGCACAGCAACCCAATGATGGTGCAGTCGAATACAGCTCCTGCCCAGCTCAAGATGTACGCGGCCGACCGATGTTCGAGCAGCGGTCCGACGATCGCAAGGTCGGATCGGACCGGGAGCCACACTCTCAGGGGCAGCGCATGGAACAGCCAATCGGCGTTGAGTTTGGCGAGTCCGGCGAAGGCGTAGACGATTCCGATCTGAAATCGGAACAGCCACACCCATCCCCGTTGGACCGCCCGCGGCCGGCTCTGAACGGCGAGGCAGGTGTCGACCGGCGCGACAATCATCAACCCACCGAGCAGGGTCATCAACCAGTAGTGGTTCAGATAGGTCGAGGCATCGATGAACTCAATCCAGGTAAACCCGACGAGGAACACCATCGCCGCCGGCCGAGTTCGATAGCCGATCGCTATCGCGGCCGAGCTGAGGGCCACGACGGCGACGAGCAGGTACATGCCGGTGCGTCCAGGGTCGGTCACCCACCGAAGCCCGGGGTACGTGAGGTGGCTTGTCGGCTCGGTGTACAGGGAATTGACCCAGCCGTAAGCGACCAGGCGGACCATGCTGAACATCCCCACTGCACCGATGAGCATGCGAACAATGGCGAGCGAGGCCCCCTCGACGAACCGACCGCAAAGGTCGGTAGGTATACCTAACAACTGATAGACAGTCCTCCTATGAGGCAGCATTTTCGCAGACTACTGGCGGTCGCCGCTCTCGTCGGTGTCGGTGCCAGTGCTTGTAGCGACGACAAGAACGGTGTCGACGCGGCCGTCTCGTCGATCGCTGATCCCGTCAGTAATGCCGACACCGCCACTACTGCCTCCGGAATACCGGTTGGCCCGAGCGTTGAGCAGTTCGCTGATGTCGCGCTCACCTATGCCGACGCGGTGTCGGCCAGCTACGAAGCCTCGATCGCCTCGGCCAACGCGATGCAGAAGGCGATTGATGCCTTCCTCGCCGACCCCGACGACGCGTCGCTGGGGGCTGCCCGGAAAGCCTGGTTGACCGCCCGTGACGATTATGGGCCGACCGAGGCTTTTCGCCTGTACGGCGGGCCGATCGACAACGCGGAGTCCGGACCCGAGGGCCAAATCAACGCTTGGCCGATGGACGAGGCCTACGTGGACTACGTCGAGGGCGCGCCCGCCGCGGGAATCATCAACAACCCAACGGAATTCCCGGCGATCACCGTCGACGTGTTGACGTCGGCCAACGAGGCGGGTGGCGAAACGAATATCTCCACCGGCTGGCACGCCATCGAATTCCTCCTCTGGGGCCAGGACCTGTCCGCCAGCGGCCCGGG
>JANNNL010000652.1:0-1238 GCA_031398525.1 Actinomycetes bacterium
GCCCGGTGTCACGCCTTCAGCCGGCTCACGGTCGCTCTGCTTCGGGCCGCGGGCGTGGCCGCCCGCGCCCGCTGCGGGTTCGGGGCGAACTTTCGACCCGGCTGGTTCGAAGATCACTGGGTCGCCGAGTACTGGAATGCCACCGACAAGCGGTGGCGGATGGTCGACGCGCAGCTCGACGCGACCTGGTGCGAGGTCATCGGCTTCACAGGTGACGCCTGTGCAATCTCGTCAACCGACTTCGTCATCGCAGGACACGCCTGGCAGGCATGGCGGCGGGGCGACCTCGACGCCGATCGGTGCGGACTGTCGGCCATCAACGAACACGGGGCTCACTGGATCGCCGGCAATCTCCGTCTCGACCTCGCCTCGCTCAACAAGGTCGAGATGCTGCCGTGGGATCTCTGGGGATCGTTCTGGGAACCCGGCGAGGAACCGACCGACGCCCAGCTTGAGCTGTTCGACAACGTCGCGGCACTGACCACCGAACCCGACGCGCGCTTCGGCGAGCTGCGCAGCGAATACGAACGCAACGACTCGCTGCGCATGGACGGTACCGCGTTCAATGTCCTGCGCAGCCAGATCGAGTCGGTGTAACCAGCCGACGTCCGAACGCCGACTCACGTCCCCGGCGGTCCGCCCGGCGAGGCGGCGAACTCGTCAGGGCCGGGTCGCGATCGTCAACAGCTCGACGGCGAGTGGGAGTGGGTCGGTGAGGGCGGTGTTGGTGGTCACGGCAACGGTTGCGCCGACATCGGGGCAGGTGACGGCGATGGTGCCGAGGAAGCCACGGTGACTCCAGCAGGTGCCAAGCGAGCCAAGGTCGAGCCGGTAGAGCCCGCTCGCCCCGTCGCCGAGCTGGACGCCGAACTCCGACAGGCCCCGGTTGGTGTCGGGCACCTCGGTCATCAGCGCCAGCGTCTCGGGTTTGAGCACCTTGCCCGCCAGCAGGGCTTCGAAGAATCGGGCGACGTCGTTGGTGGCCGCGGCAAGCCCGCCGCCCCCGAAAGCGTCGATCGAGAAGTCGAGATCGGTCAGCTCGGTCTCGGCGAAGAACGACCGGGCGATCGGGGCCGCCCCAGCCGGGGGCTGCTCGCCCGACTCCATCCATGTGGCCCCGAGTCCCAGTCGGTCGTAGGCGAGCAGGTCGCGCATCACCTCGTGGTAGGGCCGACCGACGACCTGCTCGATGATCTCGCCGAGGACGATGTAGCCGGTGTCGCTGTAGCGAAACGCCT
>JANNNL010000734.1:0-9893 GCA_031398525.1 Actinomycetes bacterium
GCCACCCGATTCGCTGGCGCTCGGTCGGTCGGCGTTCGCTGCGCTCATGATCCGACCACGCCGGCGAGCACGGCGATGGGGAACGAGACATTGCCGACCACGATTGCCGTGGCGATACCGGTGGCGATCTGACGCCGCCACTTGTTGAACCGGGGATTGGCCCAACCCATCGACTGGAACAAGCTCCAGACGCCGTGGAACAGGTGGATGCCCAGGGCGATGTTGGCGACGATGTAGAGCAAAGCAACGGGAACTCGGCTGAGCGAGCGGTCGACGTTGGCGTAGACCGCGCCGCGGGTGAAGCCGTCGCCGTTGAGCTGGCCGCCGGTGAGGTCGAGCAGGTGCCAGACGATGAACAGCAGCACGATGACACCTGAGTACCGCATAGTGCGACTGGCGAAGTTGGCCGCCACATAGTCCCGCGGCGACTGGTACTTCACCGGGCGTGCCTTGCGGTTGAGCAGGGTCAACGAGTACGCGGCATGCAGGTGGAGCACGATTGCCCCGATCAGCACGAGCCGCAGTCCCCACAGGGCATAGGTGCGCGGCACCAGCGGCACCAGCAGTTCGCGAAGGAACTCGCCGTAGTGGTCGATTTCCTCGGCCCCCAGGTACATCTTGAGGTTGCCGATCATGTGACTCACCACGAACCCGAGACCAATAATCCCGGTGATCGCCATCGCGTACTTCTTGCCGACCGCAGTGGAGTAGAGGTCGAGCAAGAACGGCTTGCGTTTCTTGGCCTTCGTCGCAGACCCGCTGTCGGGGCCCCGTCGGGTGATCGTTTGCGGCATAGCCCGGACGCTAATACCACCTGCTCGCCAACGGGAACTTCTCCATTGGTGACGGCCGACACCGACCAGCGGTTCGCGGTCGTTTCGTCGTACGGGCTTGATCTTCCCTACACTCTCGCCGGTTCCATACCAGTTGCGCGTGCAAATCGCCGCGCCGAGATACCTCTCGGGAGATACCACCGGTGCCAGCACTTCTAGCTTCTGAAGGCGGTTGGCAGGACTTCACGTTGAAGGGCGGCGAATGGGCCGTTCTGTGGTTGTCCGGCCTTTCCGCACTCCTCGCCATCGCCGTGGGCTTTTACCTTGCCAAGCAGGTACTCGCCGAAGACGAGGGCACGCCGAAAATGAAGGAGATCGCCCTGGCGATCCAGGAAGGTGCCTCGGCCTACCTGCGGCGTCAGTTCAAGACGATCGCGATCATCCTGATTCCGCTCGCCATCATCGTATTCATCACGTCGGTGTCGATCGAGAAGCCAGACGGCCGAGGCGAGGCGCTCAGCTTCGTTGCCTCGGGTCTGGCCCGAACGATCGCCTTCATCCTCGGTTGCGTCGCCTCGGGCCTCACCGGCTACATCGGTATGAACCTCGCGACTCGAGGCAACGTCCGCACCGCGGCCGCGGCCAAGACCGGATCGATGCCCAAGGCCCTTGACGTGGCGTTCAAGACCGGCGGCGTCGCCGGTATGTTCACCGTCGGTCTCGGCCTCCTCGGGGCAACGGTGATCATCGCAATCTTCCAGAACACCTCGTCGGCCATCCTCATCGGCTTCGGCTTCGGCGGGTCGCTGCTCGCCCTGTTCTTGCGGGTCGGTGGTGGCATTTTCACCAAAGCCGCTGACGTCGGTGCCGACTTGGTCGGCAAGGTTGAAGCGGGTATCCCCGAAGACGACCCCCGAAACCCGGCGACCATCGCCGACAACGTCGGCGACAACGTCGGTGACTGCGCCGGTATGGCCGCCGACTTGTTCGAGAGCTACGAGGTCACCCTCGTTGCCTCGATCATCCTTGGCGTGGCCGCCTTTAACTCGATCGGGGCCAACCCGGCCCTCGGCGTCGTCTTCCCGCTGGCCTGTCGGGCTATCGGCGTCGTCGCCTCGATCGCCGGAGTGTTCGCCGTGAAGGCCAAGGAGGGCGAGACCAACGCCCTCAAGCCGATCAACCGCGGCTTCGCCGTCGCTGGCATTATCACCGTCATCGGCACCCTGCTGGTCTCGCTGTTCTACGTCGGCAACGACTTCGACAACGCCGGTTGGCGCTGCTTCGGCGCCGTGCTGATCGGACTCATCCTCGCCCAGGTCGTCAGCCGACTGACCGAGTACTACACCGGTACCGAGTACGGACCCGTGCAGGAAATCGCCGAGTCTGCTCGCACCGGCCCGGCCACCGTGGTGCTCTCGGGTACCTCGTCGGGCATGGAGTCATCGGTGTACGCCATCGTTTGCATCGCCATTGCGTTGGGGGCCACCCTCGCCATCGGCGGCGGCAACCTGCAGTTCTCGCTGTATCTCGTGGCCCTCGCCGGTATGGGCATGCTCGCCACCACCGGCGTCATCGTGTCGGAAGACACCTTCGGCCCGGTTTCCGATAACGCGGCAGGTATCGCCGAGATGTCGGGTGAGTTCCACGGTGAGCCCGAGCGGATCATGGTCTCGCTCGACGCCGTCGGCAACACCACCAAGGCTGTCACCAAGGGATTTGCCATCGGCTCGGCCGTCATCGCCGCGGTTGCCTTGTTCGCCTCGTACATCGAAACGATCGGCGGCGAACTTGGACTGACCGACGAGGCCGGCAAGAAACTCGAAGGCTCAGCGTTGTTCAACGCGCCCGAGACCCAGATCAACGTTGCCGATGTGAAGACGTTCATCGGTCTGCTGATCGGCGGCTCGATCGCCTTCCTGTTCTCGGCCCTGGCAATCCGCGCCGTGAGCCGTACGGCTGGCGTGGTGGTGCAAGAGGTCCGCAAGCAGTTCGCCGACGGCAAGATCATGTCGGGCGAGAAGAAGCCCGACTCCGGTGCCGTCATCGACATCTGCACCGCGGCATCGCTTCGCGAGTTGACGACGCCGGCGCTGCTCGCCGTGCTCAGCCCGGTGATTGTCGGGTTTGGCATCAACTACAAGGCGCTCGGGGCGTTCCTCGCCGCGGTCATCCTCACCGGCCAACTGATGGCGAACTACCTGTCGAACGCCGGCGGTGCGTGGGATAACGCCAAGAAGTACATCGAAGACGGCAACGAGGGCGGCAAGGGTTCCGAGGCCCACAAGGCCGCCGTCATCGGCGATACTGTCGGCGACCCGTTCAAGGACACCGCCGGCCCGGCCCTCAACCCGCTGATCAAGGTGATGAACCTGGTCTCGTTGTTGATCCTCCCGGCGATCATCAAGTTGCGCGACGACGACGGTCCCCGTATCGCCATCGCCGTGGTGGCCTTGGTCATCCTGATCGCCTCGTTGACTTTCTCGAACCGCAAGGCTCCGGCCTACGACGCCTGATCTGCCTGTTGATTCGCCTGCGGGCGCGGCTCCCTCGGGGGCCGCGCCCGTTTGCGTTTTCCGGCTGGCGCGTGCGGATCTGGGCGCGAGATTCGTCACGAGATGCAAGGTCTTTCGCGCCCAGATCGCCCAGCGCGCCGAAACCACCGAAGCGAGACCGCCGCCTCAGATGTACTTGCCGACCAGGTCAGGGTGGTGGATGGCGGCGACATCGGGGTGGGAACGAAGCCGGAACTTGAGCCAGTTGTCGCCGTAGTTCGAAAAGATCGTGTCATCGGACTGAGTCGACGCCCCGCCCGCCGCCTCGGTCGCCAGCGCCGGCGGAAGGTCGATCACGTCGAACGTCGCTTCCATGCACGGGTTGAAGAAGTACGCGATCGAGATCCGCTCCCGGCCCGCCGGAGGGCTCACCACCCGATGTTTGGTCGCCCGGATGTAGCCGTTGGTCGCAATCTGGAGCATCTCGCCGAAGTTGAAGATCAGGCTGCCCGGTTGCGGGGCCGCATCGATCAACTGGCCGTCCACCATCACCTGCAGTCCCCCGACGTCGTCTTGGAGGATGAAGGTCAACAGACCCGAGTCGTGGTGCAATCCCACTCCTTGGCCCGTGTCGACGCCCGATGTCTGGGCGGGATACCGGATCACCTTGCACAGCGTCTCGGGCAACGGGGTCACGTACGGCTCAAAATGGTCGGCCGGCTGGCCCAGGGCAACGGCCAGGCCGCGCAGCATCGTGCGGCCCAACTCCGCCATCTGCGCCATCCACATGGTGATCACGGGCTGCATCTCGGGCACACAGGTCGGCCACTGGTTCGGGCCCCGCACCCTGAGCCACGCCGGATCACCGGGGCCGATCTTGACCGGAGTGTGCTCCGGGCCGATGTCGATCTCGTCGCGCCAGTCGCTGATGCCGTTGGTGTGCTCCATGCCGAGCCGGGTGTACCCGCGAAAGTGTGGCGTCAACGTATTCGAGATGGCCATCCGGTCGGCCTCCGACGAGGCGAAGAACCGTCGGGCGACATCTACCACCTGAGTTTCCAGGGTGCCATCGATCCCGTGGTTGATCAGATAGCAGAACCCTGAGCCGTGAGCGATGTCGCGTAGCGCGTCAATGAACGCCTGGTCCTCTTCGACGACTCCGGACAGGCTGGCGAGGTCGAGAGTAGGAATCGAGTGAGATGCCATCTCTGAACCGTATCCGCGAGGCCGCGCGACCGTCGTGCCCCGCTAAGGTCTCCGACTCGTGCTGGCGCTATTGGATTTCGCAAACAACTGGGTCAAGAAGGGCGGCCTGTTCGTCCTCGGTCTGATCATCTTCGCCGAATCGGGTCTCTTGGTCGGGTTCTTCCTCCCCGGCGATTCGCTGCTGTTCTTCGCCGGGTTCCTTGCGTCCAACGCCGGCGGCCGACTCCTGCCAGGGCTACCAGCCACCGCGGCGGTCGCCTTTGCGGCGGCGGTCGTCGGCGACCAGGTCGGCTATCTGTTCGGTAAGAAGGTCGGCCCGAGCCTGTTCGATCGGCCGCAGAGCAAGTTTTTCAAGCCCTCCCACGTGGCCAAGGCTCAAGACTTCTTCGACAAGCACGGGGCCAAGACGATCGTGCTCGCCCGGTTCGTGCCGATCGTTCGCACTTTCGCTCCAATCGTCGCCGGCGTAGGCAACATGAAGTACCGCACGTTCGTGACGTACAACCTGATTGGCGGGGCGCTGTGGGGTATCGGCATTACCTCGCTGGGCTACTTCCTCGGCGAGATCGAGTTCATCGAGAAGAACATCGAGTTCGCTGCGATCATCATCGTCGCCATCTCAATTCTGCCGGTCGTCCTTGAGTTCATGAAGCACCGCAAGGCCGCTCAGAGACACTAATCACCCTGGCTCGCCCCGGCGGGGGGGTGATCAGCCGTTGGGCAACGCAACAATGCGCCCGGCGACCTGACCGGCTTCGAGCCGGCGGTAGCCATCGGCGGTTTCCTCCAACGCGATCTGATCGACATGAAGCTGGAACCGGCCGGCCCGGGCGAGGGCAAGCAGCTCGCGCAATTCGGTGACCGTGCCCCAGAACGTCGTCGAGATCGCCGTCTCGAACGGAACGCTCATGTAGTTGAGCGCGGCGGTTCCCATGCCGATACCGACCACCACGATGTGCGAGACGGGGTGCACGCTCGCCATCGCCAACGCGATCGTCGAGTCGATGCCGACGCAGTCGAGCGCGGCGGCGATCCCTTGGCCGCCGGTAACCTCGCGGACCTGCGCGGCCGCGTCGGCGGCATCGCCACGGACGACGGCATCCGCCCCAAGTGAAGTCGCCATCGCCAGCTTGTCGTCGGCCACGTCGACGGCCACCAGGCGAGCTCCGGTGAGTTCTTTGATCAGCTGGACCGCGGCGTGCCCCAGCCCACCGATCCCTTCGACCATCACCCAGTTATCGGGGGTACACAGCGGCTGGATGCGCTTGAGGGCGTGGTACGGGGTGAGGGCCGCATCGTCGATCGGGGCCCACACCCGGGGATCGAGATCGCCGAGCGGGACCAGGTGACGGGCAGCAGGTACGAGCAGGTACTCGGCGAGGCCGCCGTCTCGCCCCAGCCCCGAGCCCGCCGGGGTGCCCGGCTGCGAAGTGAGCTCGCAGTACTGCTCCAGGTCGGCCTGGCAGCGGCGGCAGCGGCCGCAACCCCAGGCTCCGTGGACCACCACGGCCTCGCCGGTCTCGAACCCGCTCACCCCCGGTCCGCAGGCTTCCACCCATCCGGCGGTCTCGTGGCCCAGCGTGAACGGCTGCGGGACCGGCATCGGCCAATGCATCATGTGCAGGTCGCTGTGGCACAGCCCGGCGCCGCCGACCTTGACGAGAATCTCCCCCGGCCCGGGCTCGGGAATTGCAACCTCCCGAAGTTCAGCGGGTTGAGACGTGGCGACAATCTGGTGGGCGCGCATCGCTTGATCGTAGGTTCGCCCGCTCGGCCCGACGAGACGGAGCGGCACCCGGCGGCACCCGGCGGCACCCGGCGGCTGTTCGGGCTTGGCTATTCGGGCTTGGCGTCGGCCACGAAGTCGATCAACTGCTCCACGGCACCGACCAATTCGGGTCGCAGGTCGGCGTAGGTCGTCACCTTCTTGCGCAGCCGGGGCCAGAAACCGTCGATCGAGGTGCCCAGCGCCCGACACATGCCTTCCTTCCAGTCCTGCCCGCGGGGCACGTCGGGCCACTCGATGAGCCCGAACACCTTGGGGCGGATCCCGGCCCAGACATCGACGAACGGGTGCCCCGTGATCAGCACGTTCGGGTCGTCGATCGCCTCGGTCAGCCGTGACTCCTTCGAGCGGTCGACCAGGTGATCGACGAGCACCCCAAGCCGCTTGTACGGCGCCGGACCGAAGGCCTCGACGGCTCGCACGATGTGATCGAGACCGTGCATCGGCTCGACTACCAAACCCAGATCTCGCAGGTCATCCCCCCACACGTGCTCCAGCAGTTCGGCGTCGTGGCGGCCTTCCACCCAGATGCGGCTCGGCTTGGCCGACTTTGCCCGAGCCGCGGCCGCCGCAATCGACCCCGAGTTGGTCAGCTTCGGTCCCGCGGCTTGTACGACGGGCCGGGCGAGGGTCACCGGCTCGCCGTCGATCAGGAATCCGGCTTCTTTCCAGGCGAAATGGCGTTGTTGCTGCTTGCGGTCGCGCAACGTCACCGCCTCGTGGGAGAGCTTGACGATGTCACCGAAAAACCCCGATGAGCGATCTTCCACCAGCATCCCTATCTCGGCGGTCACGGTTGGAGCGACCTTGCGGCGCCGCGGATCGAAGTCATCGAGAATGTCGCGTTCATAGGTCATCGCTGATACGTCATTGCGGTGACCATTGTGGCCGACGGGGACCGACGGGGCGGGGAAATCAGCCTCGCGACCGCCATCCACCCGCGGTGAGCACGACATCGAGGACGGATTCATCGGGGTAGCGGATCGGCGATCGCAGGCCGACGTGAGCGAACGCCCGGGGCATTGCCAGTGGCGGCAAGGAGCCTGTCGACCAGCGATGGGTGCGCGACGCCGCCAGTTCGGCGAGGTCGACCGCACCGCCCAGTAACTCGACACTGCCGTGCACGACACCGGCCTGTTCGTAACCACCATTGATCGCGACGGCTGGGGCGAGGGCGTACCACTCGATATCGCTGGCGATCGGGACGGCGGTGCCGTAGGCCCGACCGAGCGCTTCGGCGGGGTCGTCGAGTTCGACGGCGTAGGTCTCGTTGCCGACCGTCCACTGCTCCATCGGTGCCTCGCAGACAAACTCGGCCCACATTGCCTGGGCTTTGGCGAGCATCGGGTCGGCGCGGCGAGGAATGTCCCACTCGGTGACGTGCAGCAGCGGTTCGCTGGCGCGGGCTAGCGCCCAGGTGTACCAGGCGTTCGACGCCCCGACCAGGCGGTATGAGATGAAGCCCCCGAGCGACGCGTCAGGAGCCCAGAACGACCATGTCCATTCCTCCTGGAGCGCCCCGGGGTGAGGACGCTCGTCGACTGGGCTCACAGCGGGCTGTAGTACGGACCATCGTCGATGGGGCCAGCGTTGTCGCCCTCCATCACCGAGACCATGTCGTAGAGCGGCGGTGGAATGTCGCGCGGCACGGTCCAATCGAGTTGGTCGGCCACTCCGGCTTCGAGCGCGAACGGGCGCAGGAACGAGAAGTAGACGTACGCCCCACAGCGGATCTTCTCGTCGCGCGACATCGCCGCGATGTTGCGGTAGTGCGCCGACTGGGCCTTGCGGACCGCGGCGACGATCGAGGCCATCTCTTCGAGGGGGACCGGGCGCATCTGCCCGAAGGGCATGTCGTCGGTGGTGTACAACCCGAACCCGACCAGGTGCTCAAGGAAGTCTTCGGGAGTCGTATATGACGTGCCGAAATCGGTGACCCGGTCGACGGTGACCCCGTCAAGCACCAATGCCGCCGTCAGGTTGCGGTACGGCACATCGCGGGCGACCGAACTCCAGGCAAAGTCACTCTCGCCCATCGCGTAGAAGTCACGGACCAGCAACGTCCGCCCGCCCGACAACTCATACGGCCCAGTGTCGCCGTGGCCGACACGGGTGTCGAAGTACAACAGGAACAGATAGGCGACCAAGGTCGCATTGAACGACCGAATCTGCGCCCGCAACGCCGGGTCGTCGACGGGGGTGATCGTGGCCATCAACTGGGCCCGCACGTCACCGCGATACGGGGCGGCAATGGCGTTATCGGCTGCGTGACGGGTGCCGTCACCACGGAAGCCCTTGGTTGCCCGCTCCCAGAAGTCGATCACGGTGTGCGCGTTGTCGAGGTTGTCGGCGTCCGCCTGATCGACCATCGACCACACCTTGCGACCGATCAGCCAGAAGTTCACGACCGACCATAGGTACACCGTGTTCACCCGACTGCCGGGGCGCCGCGAGGCGGCTCCGATCGTCTCGGCCGGCATGGCTGCGTCGATGATCCGCATCATCTCGGGGTAGCGCAGGAACGACTCGATGCAGGCGGTGACGATGTACGCCGAGACCGGGATGATCTTCGATTCGAGCGAGGTACGTTCCTCGGTCAGCCCCCGGGCAATCGGGGCGATGTAAGCAATCCGCTCATTCACCCATGTCCGACGGGCATCGTCGTCCATCACCGTCGTGCCCCGCAGCACGCCGTACTCGCCCGAGCAGTCGAGTTCGACCTCGTCGCCGTCGGTCGGCTCGGCTCCGGCGAAGGACGCGGCCATGATGCACGGCACTTGGAACTCGCGACTGACGATGCCGATGTGGCTGCGCGGCGTGCCCCCCATGCAGACGACCCCGGCCAGCTCGTGGTAGATCGGGGCGAGGAACGTTGCCCCGGCGTCACGAACCAAAGCGATCACCCCTTCGGCCGACGAATCCATCAGCTCCAACACGTCATCGGCGGTTTCCATCGCCTTCCAGCGACCCCGTACTGGGGCGGCATCGAAGACCTTGGTGCCCCGCCCCAGTTCGCGTCCCATTCCGGCCTGTCCGTTCTCGATCACGATCGGGCAGACTACGAGGCTGTGATGCGCTATCTGAGCTTGGAGTGGATCGAGGCGCTCAGCGCCGCTGTTGCCGACAGTACGGCGATGCAATCGGTCGCCGCTGACTACCCAGTGGGGGTGACGCAGGTGGTGACCGACGGTCCCGAAGGTGACGTGATCTACCACGTGCATGTTGCCGACGGCGCCGCCAGCTTCGGAGCGGGCCCGGCCTGGCCGGAAGACGTGCGATTCGAGCAGGACTGGGACACCGCAGTCGCCGTCGCCACCGGCGAACTGAACGCACAGGAAGCGTTTATCGGCGGCAAAATTCGGCTGTTCGGGGACCAGCAGAAACTGATGCTGAGCCAACCCGTCTTCCATGCGCTCGACGAGGCGTTCAACTCCGTGCGCGATCACACCACGTACGAGTAGCCGGCCGATGCCCGAGCTGCCCGAGGTCCAGGCCCATGCCGAACGACTGACCGAGGCGTTCGCGGGCACGGCCCTCAAGCGGTTCCAGCCGATCACGTTCACGGCGTTGAAAACCGCCGTACCCGCCCCCCAGGCCGCCTACGGGGCTCCGCTGATCGAGGTCGCCCGCCGCGGC
>JANNNL010000678.1:0-5023 GCA_031398525.1 Actinomycetes bacterium
GTTCGACGGCCAACGCGAGCAGATCCACGTGGTCCACGCGCCCGCTGGGTTCGAACCGCAACCCGTGTTCACGTGGGAGCAGTTGAACGCCGAGCACCTCTTCGAGATCCGCTGGTGGACGGCGGCCGAGCTGGCCTCGTCCGACGCGGTCTTCGTCCCCGGCGACCTTGCTGCCCGCTTCGCCGAGTTCCTGGCCGAGGGCCCACCGATCGCCCCGATCGGTAGTCCGCCACCGATCACCTTGCCGAAGCACGAGATGTCGGGGGTGATGTCGTAGCGAGCCTGAGCCCCGCCAAGCCCGAGGCGGAAGCCGGTAATCACCTCGTCGAAGATCAGCAGCGCGCCGACCCGGTCGCATTCGGCCCGGAGGCCCGGCAAGAAGCCCGGGGCCGGCGGCACGACGCCCATGTTCGCCGCCACCGGCTCCAGGATGACGCAGGCGACCTGATCATCGAGTGTCGGCACCACGTTGTACGGCATGACCATCGTGTCGGCGACGGCCCCGTGCGGCACCCCGGCGGTGCCCGACAGCCCGAGCGTCGCCACGCCACTGCCGCCAGCCGCGAGGAGGGCGTCGGCTGCGCCGTGGTAGTTGCCCGAGAATTTGACGATCCTCGCCCGCCCCGTCACTCCCCGGGCCAACCGCACGGCGGTCATCGTCGCCTCGGTGCCCGAGTTCATCAGCCGGACCATCTCGCAGCTCGGCACCCGCTCGCGGATCGCCTCGGCGAGCTTCATCTCGCGCGGGGTCGGCGCGCCGTACGACGTGCCGTCGGCCGCGGCCGCGGTGATCGCCTCGATCACCTTGGGGTGGGCGTGACCGAGGATGATCGCCCCGTAGCTCTGGACGAGGTCGATGTATTGGCGGCCCTCGACGTCGGTGATCGTGGCCCCGTTAGCTCTGGTCACCACGTATGGCGTGCCGCCAACGGCCCTGAAGGCCCGGATCGACGAGTTCACGCCGCCGGGAATCGCTCGCGCCGACCGGTCGAACATCACCTGATTGTCGGCCACGCCCGCCCCGGTACACACGGTGGGCCGACAGCCCGCCTGCTCGCAGCCGACCGGGTCACAAAAAGGAATGCTCACCCCGCCGACGCTACCCGCGGGGTCACCAACGTTTCTGCCGGAGAACGTCAGCTGTTTTCGGGAGGTGGGCCGGGGGCCGGCTCGATCCGCAAGATCCACGTGCCAGGGCCGAGCGGCGGGATAGATGTCGACAGCGGTGTTCCCGGTGCGCGGTGCGGCTCGCGGTCCTCTGAGCGTCTGTTGCTCGACAGCAGCCCCCCGATGATCGGCAGGGCAACGACGTTCGCCGCGTGAAGAATGCCCATCAACAGCAGGATTCCACCGACCCGGGCGACCTCGGACTTCATCTGCGCCCCCGTCGATACCTGCCAATCGGAGGGCTCGACAAATGTCACCGTGAACAGCACGAACGACGTGAAGATGAGGTAGTACGCGACATCAGTCAGCACCAGATAGCTCTTGCCGGTACGGGGGTTGGCCCGGAACACGTCGGCCGCGTACGAGCGACCGAACCGTTTGATGAACGGCCCGAGCCCTACGGCGATGGCGATGAGCACAATATTGGTGATCAGTTCAATGACCCACCATTTCATGATGAACCCCCTGTCGTTGGAATAGGAAAGCGCGAGCGCGAGCCCCGCATTGGCGGCGAGAAAGGCCAGCAGCCACCCGGCGACGGTCCATCGCCATCGTCGGCGGGCAACCGAATCTTCAAGTGATCGGGTGACGCGGGCGAACAGGTCAGGACTCTCCGTGACCGAGGTTCGTGCATCGGCGAACGCTGCGATCAGTCGCTGCTCAAGACTGAAATCGCTCATACCAGCACGGGGCTGCGCCCCCGGACCCCATCGCCGTCCGATTCGCTGGCGCTCGGTCGGTCGGCATTCGCTGCGCGCTGTTCTTCTCGGGGGCTGCGCCCCCGGACCCCATCGCCACCCGATTCGCTGGCGCTCGGTCGGTCGGCATTCGCTGCGCGCTGTTCTTCTCGGGGGCTGCGCCCCCGGACCCCACCGCCACCCGATTCGCTGGCGCTCGGTCGGTCGGCACTCGCTTCGCGCTGTTCTTCTCGGGGGCTGCGCCCCCGGACCCCATCGCCACCCGATTCGCTGGCGCTCGGTCGGTCGGCATTCGCTGCGCTCATCGCTGACCCAGCGTTTCATCGAGCGTCGCCATTGCCCGTCGGAGGTGGGTTTTGACCGAGTTGACCGACAACCCGAGCGTGGAGGCGATCCGGTCGTTGGACAGTTCCTCGAAGTATCGCAGCGTGATGCAGTCCCGCTGGCGACTCGGGAGTTGGCGCACCGCGTCGAGGACCCGCCGGTGTTCTTCGGAGCGCACGAGTTGATCATCATCGACGGCGGCGACATCGATTTCACGGCCGATCGTCGCATAGTGGCGCAACGACACCAGGCCGCGCCGATTGTGATCGCGGGCGAGGTTCAAGACGATCGAGCGAAGATAGGCGGGTGCCCGGTCGATCGCATCGATCTTGCCGGAATGGCGGGTCAGCCGCAGGAATGCCTCTTGGACGATGTCTTCGGCGGCGTCGCGGTCATCGACAAACAGCCGCGCCAGGCGGACCAGCGAGCGGCCCTCGGTGCGGAACAGTCGCACGACGAGTTCGTCGGCGTCGAGACCGATCGTTTCCACCCTCGGCCCGGCAACGGCGGACGCAATCCACAATGAGAGGCGAGACCGAGACCGAGGGGGAGCGACGAGAAGCACTGCGATTCAACCGTTGACCACAGGCTTGCCAGCATCGCGTCGAACCGCACTCATTGGTTCAAGCCTTCCATATCGGGCGTCACAATAGGGACAGACGAACCCCGAACCGATTTGGGTGACACGACACGAATTTCCATCTTTCCGTGCGGCGCGTCACCCGCGACGAGCGGTTGGTCGTCCGTACAGATGACGAACGGAATACGTCATCGACTCACCAGCGGCAACGATTCGACGAGGATGATTCCGTTGAGAGGAACCCATGCGCAGGACCGTGATCGACAACGAGCCGAGTCGGAACTTCCCGATCTACGGACGCGGGAACATGGGCGAGGTGTACCCGAACGTGATGACGCCGCTCACCGGCTCGCTTGTCTACCTCGCCGCACGTCACGGTCAGGAGGCTGCATTGCTCGGCCTCGGCTTTCTCTCCGGGTCCCACATTGACGACAGCGATGGTGGGGCATCCGGGGTGTTCGGCGGGTACCTGTACGGCAATCTGTCGATGATGCGAGTCGGAGCGGCCCGGGCCCCCGGGCTGTCGGCCGCCGACGTCGATGAGCAAATGTTCGGGGTGAGCGACGCCCCACCGTACGTCGCCCGTGCCGACGATCGGAGTTTGCGGTGCACGTTGAAGCTCGGCCGTCGCACGGCCCAGGCCCTGTTTCGACCCGACCGAGGAATCGTCGATCGCGACCGGGCCAACGCCGCTGCGTGGATCAAGTCGCTGCCGACGATCGACGGTGCCGACGATCGGCAACTGATTGCGATCGCCCAAGCTTTGCCGCCGAAGTTCGAGGAAATGATGGCCCGCCTGCTGTCCGTGAGCGCTCTTGCCGGGATGGCCCGCGCGGTTCTCGAACAGCTCACCAGCGGTTTCAACGACCCGGCGGTCGTCAACCGGCTGACGGCTGGGCTTGGCACGATCGAGTCGGCCGAACCGGCCGTTGAGCTGTGGAAGATCGGTCGCCTCGTGAGCGGTTCGGCCGCGCTGACCGCGCGGTTCGATGCCGGGACCGACGGTCTGGCGAGCAGGCTGGACAACGCGGCTGACGCATTGGATTTTCAGCTCGCGTTCGATCAGTTCCGGTTGAAGTTCGGTTCACGCGGGCCCGACGAATGGGAACTCGCCTCACCGACCTGGGGCACCGACCCGAACATCGCCCTCGCCGCGATCGACCGACTTCGACTCGCTCCCCTCGAGCGAGACCCGGAACCGGCGACGCATCGGCTCGCCGCCGCACGCGCCGAGACGACCACCGAGGTGCTCCGAAAACTTCGCGGTCCGCGCCGAATGATGTTCCGTCGATCACTCGACGCCGCTGCGCTGTATGCCGCAACCCGGGAAGCCACCAAGGCAACCTTTGTTCGATGTCTCGAACCGGCCCGCCTCGCCCTCCATGAGCTCGCCCGGCGTCACGATCTTCAAGGCTCCGACCTCTTCCTGTTGACAATCGACGAACTGCCGCTCTTCCTGACTGAACCCTCCGCATTCGTCGAGATCATCGACGAGCGCCGGGCGACCCGCGACTTCCTCCAGGCCCGGGTGCCACCGTTCTGGTTCGAAGGCAAAATTCCTTCGCCCGAGAGGTGGCCGCTGCGTTCCGACCAACGCAACATCGACACCGCGCCACGCACGCTGAGCGGGATGGGCGTCTGCCCTGGTGTCGCCACCGGCACCGCCCGGGTGATCACCGATCCGGCGTCGCCGGGCAAGCTCGAACCCGGCGACATTCTTGTCGCCCCGATCACCGACCCGGCATGGACCCCGTTGTTCCTCGCCGTCGCCGGTGTCGTTGTCGATGTCGGTGCCCAACTGAGCCACGCCGCGATCATCGCCCGCGAGCTCGGTATCCCCGCTGTGGTCAGCGTCAACGCCGCGTCCTCCACGATCGCCGACGGCGCACTTATCACCGTCGATGGCACCAACGGAACCGTGACCATTCACCCCACGACCGAGCCAAGTCAGTGACCGACCCGCTTGCCCTCCCACCGCGCGGTGCCGATTTCGGTTCGAGCGTGGCGTTCAGTTGGCGGTGGTTGCTGCTCGGCGGTGCAACCGGTGCCGTGTCTGGTTTTCTCATCGGCGGCGTTGGCGGGCGATTGGCAATGTTTGTCTTGCGGCTCACGTCGTCCGACTCGGTGCGTGGAGTCGAGAGTGACGACGGATTCACCATCGGTAGGTTCAGCGGCGAGACGATCTTCCTGCTCGCACTCACGACTGCGCTCGGCATGGTCGTCGGAATCGCCTGCGTCGCCCTGCGTAGCCAAC
>JANNNL010000016.1:0-1254 GCA_031398525.1 Actinomycetes bacterium
TCCGGGCCCGCCTGAAGGAGCTCGGCATCGAGGCCGAGGTGACCGGCCGCGGGAAGCATCTCTGGAGCATCTACGAGAAAATGGTGCAGAAGTCGCGTGACTTCGACGAGATCTTCGATGTGGTGGCGGTGCGGGTGATTGTCGCCACCGACAAGGATTGCTACGCGGCGATCGGCTGCATCCACCGGGCGTGGATGCCGATTCCGGGGCGGTTCAAGGACTACGTCGCAACGCCGAAGTTCAACTTCTACCAGTCGTTGCACACCACGGTGATCGGTCCCGAAGGCAAGGTCGTCGAGTTCCAGATCCGTACGCTTGAGATGCACCGACGAGCCGAGTGGGGCGTGGCCGCACACTGGTCGTATAAGGACCATGAGGGTACCGGGCTCGACTGGCTCAACCGAATCATCGACTGGCAGGCCGAGACCAACGACCCGACGCAGTTCATGGAGAGCCTGACGCGCGACTTGGCTCAAGACGAGTTGTTCGTGCTGACACCCAAGGGCGATGTCGTCAGCCTGCCGGCGGGGTCGACCCCGGTCGACTTCGCGTATGCGGTCCACTCCCAGGTCGGTCACACCTGCGTCGGTGCTCGGGTTCAGGGCCGCCTGGTGCCGCTCAGCCACCCGCTCGTTTCGGGTGACACCTGCGAGATCATCACGTCGAAAGTCATGTCATCAGGCCCTCGGATCGAGTGGCTCGACTTTGTCTCCACGCCCAAGGCCCGCAACAAGATCCGCCAGTTCTTCTCACGGGAACGGCGTGACGACGTCATCGACACCGGGCGGGATTTGCTCATCGAGGCGTTCACCACCGAGGGCATCGCGTCGAACGAAGCGCTCGCATCCGAGCAGCTTGCCGCCGAAATCGTGGCGGGGGGTCACGCCGATCTCGATGCGCTGTTGCGGGCCATCGGTGACCAGCGGATATCGGCACAGACGATCGCCCACCGCGTCGTTCGGTCGATGGATTCGGCACAGCCGATTCAGCCGGGCGTTGTAGCTGCGGCGGGCGACATTCGAGTGAGTGGGGTCGACGGGGTCATCGTGCGACTGGCGCGGTGCTGCCGACCGCAGCACGGCGATCCGATCGACGGCTTTCTGCGTGGCAGCCATGAGGTGACGGTTCATCGGTCGGATTGCACCAATGCCCTTGGCGCGGGGGCCGAGCGGGCGGCGCGAGCGGTCGATGTGGAGTGGGACTTGACGACCGGTCGCGGTGAGGAATTTCTTGTGCAGGTCGAGGTCGTCTCTC
>JANNNL010000102.1:0-4626 GCA_031398525.1 Actinomycetes bacterium
GACATCGTGATCGAAGCCGAACAGCGTCACGTACTTGAGATTCGGGTCCCACACACAGTTGCAGCGATTGGCGTCGGCCACCCGAGCCGCCAACGAGGACTTGGGCTCGGTGTACGGGTCATCGATCCAGATGCGCGTGCCGATGGGCAGTGCCCCGGCGGTTCCACCCGTCGAGAGCAACGCTTGGTCGAGGGAGTATCGGGCAATGAGTTCTTGCGCCTTGGCCGTGAGTGCCTCGGCCTCGGCTTCGAACGTGGTCGACTCGGCCTTGGCCAACAACGCCCGCACCCGCTCAAGCTGACGTTGGTCGGCGCCACCGGAAGCCGGGGCCGCCACTCGGCCGGTGGCCGCTCCCGGGGGTGCGGTGATTGTCGCCAGACGGGGCATGCGAGCCACGGCGTGGAGCAACTCCAACCAGTCACGCATGTCGCCGGGCCGTGGAGGCCCAAGCTCGACGACGAAGGTCGCCGCCGCGTCGGCCGAGCGCAACCAGCGGTCGCTGATCGTTTGGGCGGCGAACATGCGGGCCACCTCGGCAGCGACCGCCTCGGCGACGTAGCCGACCTGCACGGGTTCGCACTGGCGGGCGGCGTACCGCACGACGTCGTACGGAAGCCAGCCGTGAACCCACAGCCGACTGACGAACAAGAGGAGCTGTTCCTGAGCGACCGGCCGGAAACGGCGAATCTCGGAGCAGACTGCGGTGACCTGGCGACGAGCCGCGGGGGATGGGTCACCGACCGAACGCACCGCGCGCCAGAGCTCTTCAACCGGGTCGCTCCCCGAAGCGCGCGGTGGCGGTTGTGGCTCTCGCTCGGCACCTCCCGATCCCGGCCGAGCGTCGGTGGGTCCCGCACCGCGGCCGGTTTGCTCCCGTCGCCGGAGCTGTTCAGCCCGTCGTTTACGCTTGTCGGCCCGCCGCTCACGGTTCGTTCTTCCCATACGCCCGACACTACGCGAGGCATGTGTCGGAGATCCTGAATCACTCCTGAGCTCGCCGAGGCGACCCGACGCCTAACCTGAGGAGCGATGGTTTCTCCGCTTATTCTCATCCCCGGTCGAATCGGCCCCGCCGCCGAGAACGTCCGCGGTGATGCGTTCGCGTTCGGCCAGCGGTACGCCCGAGCGGTCGTCCGCGCCGGCGGCCACGCCGTAATGATCCCGCCGATCACCGAGAGCTTGGCCTCGATCGCCGACCTGGTCGGCCGGGTCGACGCGGTCATCCTCCATGGCGGCGGAGATATCGACCCGGCCCGGTACGGCGAGGAGCCGGCTGCGGAGCAGCTCTACGGCATCGTTCCCGAGCATGACGCGCTGGAGGCCGCCGTGTTGGAAGCGGCATTGAACAGGGACATTCCGGTGTTGGCGATCTGCCGCGGTGCGCAGATACTCAACGTCGTGCTCGGTGGTTCATTGGTGCAAGACATCGGCAACGAGGACCACTGGTATCAACACCACCCGGTCAACCTCGACTACGGCTCGCTAGTGGCCGATGCGATGGGCACGATGCGGCCGGCCGAGTGCCATTCCGTGCATCACCAGGCCCTCAAGTCGCTGGGCCGAGGGGTAGCCGTGACCGGCCGAGCCGACGACGGCACCATCGAGGCGATCGAGGTGGCCGGGCAACGCTGGGTGGTCGGCACCCAATGGCACCCAGAAGACACGGCCGAGCACGACCCGGTCCAGCAGTCGTTGTTCAACGCCCTGCTCGCCCAGACGTAGCCGGCCGGCGATGGCGGACCGCCGCCGGAAGTCAGCGGGGGGCGGCGACGAGGACGGGGATTCGCCGCTCGGTCTTGGCCTGGTACTCCGCATAGGGCGGGAATACCGCCACGGAGCGCTCCCACCAAGCGGCCCGCTCGTCGCCGTCGACCTCGCGCACCGTCACCGCAAACGGTGCCGGTCCATCCTGGATCAGCACGTTGTCGGGGTCGGCGAGCAGGTTGTAATACCAAACTGGGTGGGTCGGAGCGCCGCCGACCGAGGCGACCAAGGCGTACTCGCCCCCATGCTCCACCCGCATCAGGGCGATCTTGCGGACGAAGCCGGTCTTGTTGCCGACCATCGTCACCACGATGATCGGGATGCCGGTCTCGCGCAACGTGTTGGCCTCACGTCCACCCGACGCCTCGTAGGCCGTGACCTGCTCACGAACCCAGTCGCGCGGTGTCGGAACGTACTCACCCGATAGTGACATGTCCGCAGCTTACGGCGGCCCGGGCATGGCTAACGACCGAGGCCGAGCTGCGGGACAGCATCCTTGGCGAGGTTGATCAGCCAGCCCGGGATGAACCCGACGACCAGGGTAAAGCTGACGGCGGCGGCGAGGGCGACACCGGTCGACACGGGCAGGCGCACGGTCTCGGCGGGAGCTCCGGCCGGGTCGTCCATGTACATCGACACGATGATCCGTAAGTACAGGAACGCCGCGATGACGGCCGCGAGCATTGCCACGATCGCCAGGGCGTAGCTGTGCCGATCAACCGCGGCGGTGATCACCCCGAACTTGGCGACGAATCCCGAGGTCAACGGCACACCGGCCTGCGCCAGCAGGAAGATGGTCAACGTAAACGCCAAAACCGGGCGATCCTTGCCCAGCCCCCGCAACGACGACAGCTCGTGCTCGGCATCACCGGTGCGCCCGACCAGGGTGATCACCCCGAACGTGCCGATGACCAGCACGGCATAGGCCAACAGGTAGAAGAGCGAGCCTGCGGTACCCCGATCGGACGCGGCCTCGACGCCGACAAGGATGAACCCGGCGTGGCTGATGGACGAGTAGGCCAGCATGCGCTTGACGTTGGTCTGCACGACGGCGAGCAGCGAGCCGACAACCAGGGTGGCGATCGCCAACACCCAGATGACCGGCTTCCAGTCGCTCTGGCGCGAGGCCAGACCGTAGGAAACCACCCGCAACAGCGCGGCGAACGCCGAGGCCTTGGCGGCGGAGGCCATGAACGCCGTAACCGGGGTCGGTGCGCCCTGGTAGACGTCGGGGGTCCAGAAGTGGAAAGGGACGGCGGCGATCTTGAACGCCAAACCGACGAGGAGCAGCGCCACGCCGATCAACAGCAACGAACGGCTCCGGCCAAGAAACACGTTGTTCGACAAGAAGGTGAAGATGGAGTTCTCACCTGCAACCGACGTCAGGTGGGTCGAACCGGTCGCGCCGTAGACCAAGGCGATGCCATAGAGCAGGAACGCGGACGAGAAGCCACCGAGCACGAAGTACTTCAGACCGGCCTCCTGCGACTCCAGACGCTTGCGATGTGAGGCGGCAAGCACGTACAAGGCGATCGATAGCGTTTCGAGTCCGAGGAACAGCACGATGAGGTCGTTCGAGGCGCCCATCACGACGCCGCCGATTGCGGCCATCAGGTACAAGCCGTAGACCTCGGCCCCTTCCTGGGCTTCACGACGCAGGTAATCGTCGGTCAGCAACGCCGAGCCGATGATCGATACGCAGATCACCAGCGTGATGAACATCGAGAACCGGTCGAACCGCAGCGCTCCGCCGACGAGCAGTTTGTCGCCCTCGTCGGAGATGTCGTCCCACAGGAACACCGACAGCACACCGGCGGCGCCGGCAACGACGCAGGTCGCCAGGGCATAGAGACCCTTCGGCCAACGCGGCGTGAGAGCCGCGCCGACAAGCAACAGCAGTCCGCCGCCCAGCAAGACGAGCAGCGGGCTGAGCGCCCACCAATCGATCGACGGACCAACAAACGGTGCCACGGGATCTACCTGGGCCAACATCACTCGCCCTCTGCTTCGGTATGCGCTTCTTCGCCCTCGGTGCCGGCCTCGGCGGGAGGAGCGTCAACAAACACGGGCTGCGGCTCGACATAGCCGGTTTTGTCGGAGATGTGGGCGATCAGCGAGTCGACACTCGGCTGAATGCGATCGAGCATCGGCTTGGGGTAGACACCGCAGAACACGATCAACCCGAGAAGCGGGGCCATCACCAGGCCCTCACGCCAGGTCAGCTCACGGAAACCCTTGTTCGCCTCATCGGGCTCACCGTGGAAGACCCGCTGGTACGCCCACAGCAGATAGAGAGCAGCGAGGATCACGCCGACCGTGGCAACCACCACGTACCAGCGAGCGGTAAGGAACGAGCCGATCAAGATGAGGAACTCCCCAGCGAACCCGTTGAGCCCGGGCACCCCGATCGACGAGAGCATCACGATCATGAACACCGCGGCGAATACCGGGGCAACCTTCTGCAGTCCCTTCAGTTCCGAGATCTGGCGGGTATGCCGTCGCTCGTAAATCATGCCGACGAGTAGGAATAACGCCCCGGTCGAGACACCATGGTTGATCATCTGCATGACCGAACCCGAGATTGACTGGCTGGTGAAGGCGAACGAGCCGAGCACGATGAACCCAAGGTGGGCAACCGACGAATAGGCCACCAACCGCTTCAGGTCTTTCTGCATTGTCGCCACGGCGGCGCCGTAGATGATGCCGATCACGGCCAGGGTGAGGAACACCGGGCGGAAGTGGCGGGAGGCTTCGGGGAACATCGTGAAGCAGAACCGCAGGAAGCCATACGTTCCGAGCTTCAGCATCACACCGGCGAGGATGACCGAGCCGGCCGTCGGCGCCTGGGTGTGGGCGTCGGGG
>JANNNL010000108.1:0-5360 GCA_031398525.1 Actinomycetes bacterium
CGAAGCGCGGCGCGAAGAGCTGGTGGTCAGTCATGCCATCACCACGAAGGGGGGCAAGCTAGACAGCTTCTCCTCCGTGCTGCGTTTCGAGGAAGAAGATGCCAAAGCCGAGCAATGACGTGATCGCTGACGACGGATCGGCGCACGACGACTTCCTGACCGACGATTTCGACGATTTCGACGACTTCGAAGATGACGATCTGACCGATGACGAGCTTGGCGTCCTCCATCACGTCGAACCGCCGTTCATCGATCGACCGGTCTTAGCCGCCGACCCTGACGCGCCGTGGAGTCCGCTACCCCCGGACTCCATCCGCTGGCTTGAATCACCCGATTCCCCCGGGGTCATCGGCGATGGGGCACCCGCCGCCGAGCCGATCAAACCGCGCCGACATCTGGTGATCGACGACTTCGATGGCATGGACGAACCCGGGCCGGGCCGCGGCCCAGCCGCTCGACCCATCGCCGCGGGACGCGCGACGGTCGGCGAGACGGCTGTGGCGACTGCCCCCGCATCTGGCACACCGGGGGCCACGGTGATCATCGACGGCACCGACGACCTGCCCGATGCGATCGTGCTCAGTGACACTCGTCGTGACGCCGGCAACCTCCTGATCGGCGACGACGACGATCTCAGCGCCCTGGTGCTCCCCGACGAGAAGCCCAAGATGAACCCGAAGGTCCGCCAGCGGCGGATCACGGTGCGGCGCAGCGTCGGACGCAAGCGGCTGAAGTGGATTGTTGGAATCGGCGTGCCGTTGGTGGCGATCATCGTGGCTCTCGCCGTCCTGGCCTCGCCCCTGTTCTCGGTGAAGACGGTGACCGTCGAGGGAGCGGTGAACACGTCCCCCGAGCAGTTGGAAGCGATTCTCGGACCACTGCGCAACAAGCCCGTACTCACCATCGACACTCAGCAGGTCGAACGGCAGTTGTCGGGCCTCCCATGGGTCCGCCGGGTTGCGGTCGACTCCCAATTCCCCAGCTCACTGAAGGTTTCGCTGATCGAACGGGTCCCGGCCGCGACGTACATCGGCACCGACTTGTCGTGGCGGATCATCGACATCGACGGTGGCATCATCGACGTTGTGCCCGGCGGTGCCCAACCGTCGGATTTCTTGGCGATCTATGGGCCCGGGCCCAATCTGCAGCCCGGCCAGAATGCCGGAACCGCGTATCAGACGCTGGCCCAATTGGCGGCGACGCTCGATGCTCTGCCGACATTGCGTCCCCTGGTCGAGTCGATCTCCGTGGTCGGACCCGACATCAATCTCGCCTTGACGAACTCGGCCACGGTCAACCTCGGGACCGCCAGCGACCTACGCCAGAAGCTCGCCGTGCTGTTGACGCTCCTTTCCAACCCTGACTGCGACATCGACAAACTCGTCTCGATCAACGTCAGTGATCCGACAAAACCGGCGATCGCGCCCTGCTGAGTCGGCCCGGACGCGGCCCTGCGCCGACGAGCGTAAGCCGCCGCAGACGGCGATTGAATGGCGGTTCCCCGTTTTGTACCCCCTGACGTGGAATGATGGGGCACAGGACATGTCCGGAGGTCTTTATGGTTGGTTCACCGCAGAACTACCTTGCCGTCATCAAGGTGATCGGCATCGGTGGCGGAGGCGTCAACGCCGTTAATCGAATGATCGACGCTGGGTTGAAAGGCGTCGAGTTCATCGCCGTCAATACCGACGCGCAGGCATTGCTGATGAGCGACGCTGACATCAAGCTCGACATCGGTCGAGAACTGACGCGCGGCCTTGGTGCCGGCAGCGATCCCGAGGTCGGCCGTCAGGCCGCCGAGTCGCACCGTGAGGAACTCGAAGAGATCATCAAGGGTGCCGACATGGTGTTCATCACGGCCGGCAAGGGTGGTGGCACCGGTACCGGGGCGGCACCGGTCGTCGCCGAGATCGCCAAGGGCATGGGCGCGCTGACGATCGGCGTGGTCACCCGGCCGTTCTCGTTCGAGGGTCGCCGCCGTTCGGTCCAGGCCGAGACGGGCATACCGAAGCTCAAGGAGAAGGTCGACACCCAGATCGTCATTCCGAACGATCGGTTGCTCACCGTGGCCAACGAGAAGACCAGCGTGCTCAACGCCTTCAAGATGGCCGACGAAGTGCTCCTCCAGGGTGTGAGCGGCATCACCACGTTGATCACGACTCCGGGCCTGATCAATACCGACTTTGCCGACGTCAAGATGGTCATGGCGAATGCTGGCTCGGCGCTCATGGGGATCGGCCAGGCCAGCGGCGAGAACCGTGCCGTCGTGGCCGCCAAGACGGCGATTTCCAGCCCGTTGCTCGAAGCCGCCATCGACGGTGCCCGGGGCATTCTGCTGAACATCACCGGGTCGTCCGACCTGGGCCTGTTCGAGATCAACGCTGCGGCCGAGATCATCCAGGGTGTGGCGCACCAGGACGCCAACATCATCTTCGGAACGGTCATCGACGACGAGATGGGTGACGAGGTGAAGGTCACGGTCATTGCTGCGGGCTTCGATCGTTGGGACGCATCGAACACGACCACCGGTGCTGCCCGTCTGCGATCGGTCGACGAGCGCCGCGTGGCCTCGTCAATTCGCGAGCTGTTCGGCGACGACGAGGACGATGGCGGCAACGACCGTGATGATGATGACGACGACTTCGACGTTCCGTCGTTCCTCAAATAGTTCGAGCCGTTCGCGCGGGCGGGTAGCCGATCCCACTTCGAGCCTTCGTCGATGATCGATTCGGTCGTCGTCGCTCACAACGCCAATGCCATCCGGAAGCGCATTGCCGCGGCCGGAGGCACGCATGTCACGTTGATCGCGGTGACCAAGACCTTCGGCGTCGACGCCGTTCGGGCGGCCGTCGATGCTGGTTGCTCAGCGATCGGTGAGAACTACGCGCAGGAACTCATCGGCAAGGTGGCCGAATGGCCCGAGGATGTCGCGCTTCCCGAGATTCATTTCATTGGTCGGCTGCAAAGCAACAAGATCCGGATGTTGGCGCCACACGTCGATGTATGGCAGACGGTTGATCGGGTGACCATCGTCGATGCGCTTGCTCGCCGGGCGCCGGGCGCCCGCATTTTCGTACAGGTCAATGTCGAGAGTGATCCGGCGAAGGGTGGGTGCACCCCCGGCGACACGCCGGCGATTGTGAGCCATGCCGCCGACCAGGGTCTCGTGGTCGAGGGGTTGATGACGATCGGTCGGCAGGGTTCGGTCGAGGAGGTGTCGGCAGGATTTGCGCACCTTCGAGCCTTGGCCGACGGTCTTGGTTTGGTTGGATGTTCGATGGGAATGAGTGGTGATCTCGAGGCGGCGGTGGCCGCCGGGGCGACGCACGTGCGGGTCGGCAGCGCCCTGTTCGGTCCCCGAATCCGCTGATCCATTCGCCGCGGGCGGGAGTAAATCAACGCTGGAAAAGTGAGTCCGCCAACGAGCCGACTCTCTGGGCTAGCCTTTTGGAAGGAGGTCACGGATGTCTGCTTGGAAACGGGCAATGGATTACTTGGGTCTGGGGCCAGATGATGCGTACGACGACTATGACATGCCGCCGATCGAACCCGAACCGATGCGCGGCGGCCGCGGTGGCGGATATGAGCCCGAACCTCGGGTCGCCCGTCCGTCAAGCCGCGGCGGTGCCAACTACGACGACAACGATCTGGGAGTCCGCCCCTTGCCTCGCTCTACCCCGCATCGGGATCCCGATCCCATTCCGGCTCGTCCTCGCCCGACGTTTGCCGATGACTCGGGCATTACTCCCAGGCCCTCTCGCCAAGGGTCGGCGGTGAGATCGGTGGCTGCTCCCATGGGTGAGCCCCATACCGTCCGGCCGCGCCGCTTCGACCAGGCCCAGGAAGTCGCCGACAAGTTCAAGGAAGGCCTGCCGGTGATCATGAACATCGAGGGGACCGACCGGGAGATCTCCCGTCGCCTCATCGATTTCGCCAGCGGGTTGTGCTACGGACTTGAAGGCTCGATGGAGAAGGTCGCTACCGGCGTCTACCTGTTGAAGCCGCCCTCCGGGCGCGACTATGCCTGAGCGTTTTGGGCCTGAGCGTTCCGTCCAGACTTCTCGCATCCTCTGTTTGGTGGCGTCGTGAGCTCGTTGATCTGCGATCTCATCAATCTGTACGTGATCGTGATCATCTTGCGCATCGTGCTGTCGTGGTTCCCGATGAGTCCGGGTTCGTTTCTCGAACAGGTCAACCGGGTGCTGCGCACCGTCACCGATCCGGTGCTGTTGCCGATCCGGCGGATCATGCCGTCGATGGGCGGGCTCGACCTCAGCCCGATGGTTGTCATCCTGCTCGCCCGGGTGCTCGTCCGACTGATCTGCTCCTAGGCAGCCGCGCCCGCGGAGCCCGGGAGGGAGCGGGCAAAGCGCCAGCGGAGTCCAGTCCCGACCACTCACAGAGGTCCGAGACGCAGTGGCTGTGATCTCGTACTATGGCGGCATGGAAGTCACCCCTCAGGCTGTCGCCTCGGCCACATTCCGAGTGAGCAAGAAGGGATATGACCCCGACGAGGTTCGGTCATATCTTGCCAACGTTGCTCGCGCGTTGTCCGATGCTCACGACCGGGCGAATCACATGGAGACCCGGGCCCGCCAGGCGGTCGCTCGCATCCAGGAAGTCCAGGCGGCGGGACGCGCCGCCGATCCGGAACGGGTCGACGACTCCAGCACGATCAGCCGAACCCTGCTTCTGGCCCAGAAGACGGCCGACGACACAGTCGCCCAGGCCCGCTTCGACGCCGATCAGTTCCGCATCTCGGCTCGCGCTGAGGCGGAGTCCCTGGTCGCGCAGGCCCACGGCGACGCCGAGCAGATCGTGGCCGAGGCGCGAATCGAGGCCCGCACGGTGGCCGACGCCGAGGCATTGCGCGCCGAGGCCGAACTGCAGCAACTACTCATCCGGCTCGAATTCCTCCGTGACGATGTGGCCCACATGGAGGAGTTCACCGTGACTCAGCGCGAGCGGCTCCTTGAGGCGGCTCAGTCGTTGCGGGAGGTTGCCGAACGTCCGGTCGGCGGTCTCGGCGAGATCCGCGGTCCTGTGCTGCACGGGGCGGCCGCGCACGACGAGGAACCCCGCGGCGTCTACGGATCGTTGCAGGATACATGGCCCGAACAGGACGACTTCGACGATTCACCCGGCGACACGCCAGCGCCCCTTGGACCCGGAGCCTCGATGATGCGGGGCGGCGAGTACGCCAGCGGTGGTCGAGCGTCCAACACCGATGCTCCCACCGATGCCAACTCCGATGACATAGACCCCGACGCAACCGCGGCGATGTCGTTGCCGGCCTTTGATGCGCCGCCGGCCGCCCCACTAGAGCGGATGTTCGAGGAGATCCCCGACGCCGACGATCT
>JANNNL010000112.1:0-3640 GCA_031398525.1 Actinomycetes bacterium
GTCGAGCCCGACCTCGTGCGCGCCGAGAGCGACGGGCCCGCCGGAGATCCGCCGGATCCGGCCACGGCCGTCGTTGTGGGCGGCGTGGACACCGTCGCCGTCGATCCACACCGTGTAGCCGCCGCCCTGGTCGCCGTGGGCGAGGAGCACGCCGCGGTCACCGTCGACGAAGGAACACGAGACGGTCACTGTTGTGTTGCGTTGGGTCAGCAGCCGGTTCGAGCGCCATCGATCGAGAGTCGGGGTGCCGCGCCAGATGGTCACCGGGTCGCCGAACTCATCGTCCTTCGGGGGTCGGACGACGTAGCGCCAACCCGTTCCTTCATCGAGGGGATAGACGTCGTTCTCGTGGGCAAGAGCGTCGAATCGGGCGGCCAGTTCGGCGACTCGTTCGGGCTGGTCAGCGGCCAGATCGTGAAGTTCGTTGGGGTCGACCTGCAGGTCGTAGAACTCCCATTCTGCATCGTCGAACCGGGTGCGAGCGACGTGGCGGGTGACGACCTCGTAGCCGTCGCGATACAGTCCGCGATGGCCCTCCATCTCGTAGTACTGCTCGTAGCGGGCCTCGATGGCCGCGGGCGACCGGAGGATCGCGGCCAGCGACGTCCCGTTCATCGGCTTCAGATCGACCCCCTGACGCTTCGACGGAGCGGCGAGACCTACGAGGTCGAGCACAGTCGGGAGCACGTCGACGCAGTGACCGTAATGGTGGCGCACGCTGCCCAATTCGGCCGTCTCGGACAGACCAGCGGGCCACGACCAGATGCACGGCACCTGGTGCCCACCGGCGTGAGTGTTGCGTTTGTACAGACGGTATGGAGTGTTCGATGCCATCGCCCAACCGCGGGGGTAGTGGGTCATCGTGCGAGCCGAGCCGATGTCGTCGTAGCGGGCCTCGTCGAGTCCGATCTCGCCGCTCGAACCGCCGGATTGGGCGGCGAGGTGGCCGTAGTAGTTCGTGGTCCCGGTTGCCTCACCCTCGCGGCTCGCCCCGTTATCCGAGAGGAACACGACGATCGTGTTGTCCCACTCCCCCATGTCCTCCAACACGCCGCGTAGACGGCCGATGTTCTGGTCGATGCGGTCGATCATCGCTGCGTAGACGGCCATGTAGCGGGCGTACACCCGTTGCTGGCTGGAGCTCAGGTCGGACCACGCCCCGGTCTCGTCGCCGGGTTCGTCGTTGCGGGGCGGCAACGGGGTCCCCGGCGGAATCACGCCCAACTCGATCTGGCGGGCATGGCGGCGAGTGCGGATCTCATCCCAACCAACGGTGTACACACCGTCGTATCGAGCAATGTCCTCGGGCATCGCCATCAACGGTGCGTGCGCGGCTGGGTGGGCCGCATAGAGGAAGAACGGCTGGCGAGGCCGGGACGCCTTGCGCTCGCGGATCATCGAGATGGCCTGGTCGGTCAGGTCGTCGGTCAGGTGGTAGCCGTCGGGATAGCGGTCGGTGTCGATCAGATGGTTGTCTGCGAACAAGGCGTGGGGTTGATGAAGGTTGGTGAACGCCTCGAGGTTGCCGTAGTAGCGCTGGAAGCCCCGCTGGCACGGCCACGAGTGCATCGGCCCGTACGCCGACATATCCGAGTCGCGGGCCAGGTGCCACTTGCCGACCATCAGGGTTGCGTAGCCGTGGTCGCGTAGCACCTCAGCCGCAGTCGCCACGTCGGGGGCGAGTTCGCTGCGGTAGCCCGGGTAGCCCGGGTCGTCCTGGGCGACGTGACCCATCCCTGCGGCGTGGGGGTTGACCCCAGTGAGCAGCGAGGCGCGGGTCGGTGAGCACATCGGGTTGACGTGGAAGTTCGAGAACCGCACCCCGTCGGCAGCGAGCCGATCAAGGTGGGGGGTGTGCACCTCGCCGCCGAAACATCCGAGATCTGAGAAGCCGACGTCGTCGACCAAGATCACGATCACGTTCGGGGCGCCGTCGGGGGCAGTCGGGTGCGCAGGCCACCACGGTTCGGATCCTGCCATCGTCCGGCCGATCCGGCCCGGGAACCCGTCACTTCTCGCAGCTGCGTCGGCGGTCATCGCCCGAATGTATCCAGCAACGATCCACCGACCGGGTTCGTAACGTATGACTACCAGCAGAGACGGTGACCAACGAGGATGAGTGAGGAGGCGTACTACCGATGACCAATGTGATTCCCGAGATCGATATGAACGCCCCGCGGGCGACCCAATCCACCCCCTGGCCCGACTGGGCCGCCCCGGTCGCCGGGTTGGCGGCCGGAGCCGTTGCGGTCACCGTTGGCATGTTGCTTGCGGCGATCATCGACGTCGTCTCCCCGATCGACGCGGTCGGTTCCGAGGTTATCGACCGGGTGCCCAAGTGGCTGAAGAACCTGGCCATCGACCTGTTCGGCACCAACGACAAGGTCGCCCTGCGGGTTGGCATCGTCACGATCCTGGCCGTCGCCGCGGCTGCGTTCGGACACCTCGCCCGTCGCCGGTTCCCGGTCGGGGTGCTCGGGTTCGCGATCTTCGCGGCCATCGGCGTCGCCTCCGCCCTCCATCGGCCGAACCAGCGGGGCTGGGCGGCCGTCGCCCCGACCATCGGGGCCATTGCAGGCATCGCCCTGTTGGGGCTCGTGCTGCGCGCCCATCCGCAACCTGCCGAAGTCCCGGGCCGCTCACGAATCCCGCTCGGCTGGGACCGGCGGCGTTTCTTGACGGCCACCGGCACGGCCGGAGCCGGGGCGGTCGTTGCCCTCGGCGTGTCTCGCACGATCACCCGCCAACGGTTGGACGATGCTTTCGCCGCGGCCCCCGAGGTCATCCCGCCCCCGGCTGCGACCGCAGAAACCGGCGACTCCACGCCGACCGCCGCCGGTGCCCTGTCGGCCGATCCCGCAGCCGCCGGCGCCAACCCGAACGGGGTTGCCGAACTCGCCGAGATCACCCCGTTCATCACCCCGAACAACGACTTCTACCGCATCGACACCGCGCTCTCGATTCCAACCGTCGGCCTCGCCTCATGGAAGGTGTCGATCGGGGGCATGGTCGACAAGCCGCTGGCGCTCAGCTACGACGATCTGCTCGCCCGCCCCCTGGTCGAGCGGACCATCACAATTGCCTGCGTCTCGAACGAGGTCGGCGGCGATCTGATCGGCAACGCAGTGTGGCGCGGCGTACTCCTCGCCGACCTGCTCAAGGAGGCCGGGGTGCAGCCTGGGGCCGAGCAGGTGTACTCCACGAGCCTCGACGGTTGGACGTGTGGTTTCCCGCTCGAAGTCGCTCTCGACGGCCGTGACGCGATGATTGCCGTGGCCATGAACGGCGAGCGACTCCCGCCTCTTCATGGGTTCCCCGCCCGCCTGATCGTCCCTGGCATTTACGGCTACGTGTCGGCGACCAAGTGGCTCGACAAGATCGAGTTGACCACCTGGGCGGCCGAGAAGGGCTACTGGATTCCCCGCGGTTGGGCGCGGGACGCCCCGATCAAGACCCAGTCACGCATCGACGTCCCCCGCCGCGGCGACAAGGTCGTCGCCGGGAAGACGGTCGTCGCTGGGGTTGCTTGGGCCCAGCAGCGCGGTGTTGCCAAGGTCGAGGTCGGCATCGACGGGGTATGGGCCGAGGCCCGGCTGAGCGACGACGTCACTGACGATGCTTGGCGCCAATGGGTATTCGA
>JANNNL010000137.1:0-5218 GCA_031398525.1 Actinomycetes bacterium
CTTGTTTCCGCACCGCGGTGCTAATCGTAATGATTTCGTAAAGAAAACGCAACAATCTTCACGCAGCACCACGCCGGGCGCGCCGAGGGGGTTGTATACCGGGAATCCGGCACTCAACCCCCTCGGGACTCACTCTTTGGGGTTAGGCGACGAGGTGGGGTGGAAGAGGAACCTCTTCCACCACCAGCTCGGGCCGCGGGTGTTTCGGTGGTCGACCACGGGGCCGCTTGTGGGTCACTATTCGGCCGTTCAGAAGCAGCTCGCCGCCCCACACGCCCCACGGCTCGGCGCGCACGAGGGCGCTGTCGAGGCAGAGGGCGCTTAAGGGGCACTTGCCGCAGATGGCCTTGGCCCGAGCGATGAAGTGCACCTCGTCGGAGAAGAAGAGGTGGGTCAGCGTTCCGTGACCGTCCCGGCAGCGGGCGGTGGCCCACGGGTCGGCGGGAAGGTCGTTGTACGACTCGGTGATCGGGTTCAGTTCGATGGTCAACATGGCTGTGCTTTCCCCTGTGGTGTGGTGTGGTTCGTGAATGCGGTATTGGTTGGTGTGAGACGTTGGTGGGTGGGACATCGGTTCGTGATACATGCATGGCCTTGAAATTGCGGCGGAAAAACCAGAAAGGCCGCCGGGATGGGATCCCGACGGCCTTGTGGCACTTCTGACGCAACTCACTTACGTCAGACGCCTCTTGAGTCGTCGGATGGAACGCTTGGTCCCGTTCCGGAAATTGCCAGCGTTCACATGCGTGAAAATTGGCGATTCCGACACGGTGGTACCGAGCAGCCACGAATACCCGCGATCAACACACGGGCGCGCGGCGCTGGTCATGGCGACCAGTGTCTGTGCGGTGCGTGCGGTGGTCATGTGAATTCGGTGCCTTTCGGAGTCGTTCGGTTTCTTGGCAGACGCGGCGTTGTACCGGTCCGTCAGATAGGGAATCACTTGCGTGGGGGTCTCGTCAACTGATTTATTCAACTTCTCCCGCTACTGTCGTTTCCGATGCCCGCCGCCACCTCGGACTCAGTTGAACCGTTGGCCGAAGAACCGCTGGTGGGACGGGTTTTCGAGACCGATCGGCGGGTGCGATTGGGTGACGCATCGCCGGGCGGAAGATTGCGGTTTGATGCCCTGGTTCGGTATCTGCAAGATGTGTCCGACGACGACACCCGCGATGCGGGGTTCACCACAGCCGCCGGATGGGTGGTCCGTCGAACGGTCATCGAGGTCCGTCAGTTTCCCGTGTACCTCGAGGCGATGATGTGTCGCACGTGGTGCAGTGGCACCGGTAGCCGGTGGGCGGAGCGGCGCATCCGCATCCGCGGTGAGCGCGGCGGGGCGATTGATTCGGCGACCCTGTGGGTTCACGTCGATGCGGCAACGGGCCGTCCAACAGCGCTCCCTGATGCGTTTCATGCGCTCTACGGCCCGGCCACAGGTGGACGTACGGTGCGAGCGAACCTGCGTCATCCTGTGCCTCCCGCCGCCGTGGAGCGCCAGTGGACGTGGACGCCCCGGTTCTGTGACTACGACGTGCTGGGGCATGTGAACAACTCGAATTACTGGACGGTGGTCGAGGAAGAACTGGCTCGTCGGCGAGATATCCGGGCCCCCCTGCGCGCCGAGTTGGAGCATCGCGACGCACTCGGTCCGGGATCGGTTGCTGACGTCGTGGTCGTTGACGATGCGACGGGCTTGCGAGTGTGGATGAGCGAGGGTGGGGCCGTGAGGGCCAGCGTGACTGTGGATGCCGTGATATCGGAGGTTGTCGATGAGCATTGAGAGCAACTCGCCGCTGGTGACCCCAGACGATGTGGAGCGGGCCGCCGCGTTGATCACTGCTCACGTTCGCAAGACGCCGGTGATTGAGCACGACGGGGTCGTACTCAAGCTCGAATTGCTGCAGCACGCCGGGTCGTTCAAGACCCGCGGGGCGTTCAACCGTGTGTTGTCGGCCGGTGAGCTGCCCCCGAGCGGTGTGATCACGGCCTCGGGCGGCAATCACGGCGCAGCATTGGCGAACGTGGCCCGTGGGCTCGGGATCACCGCCGAGGTGTTCATTCCTTCGACGAGTCCGGCGTTGAAACGATCGAACATCGAGCGGTTTGGTGCAGCGGTCACCGTCATCGAGGGCTACTACGACGACGCCCAGCGCGAGGCGAGTCTGCGCCAGGCCTGCACCGGGGCGCTGATGGTCCACCCGTTCGACCATGTCGACACGGTTGCTGGTCAGGGCACGATGAGCCGCGAGTTGGAGCGCCAGGTGATCGGATTCGACACGCTGATCATCGCCGCCGGTGGTGGTGGGTTTCTCGCCGGCCAGGCCGCGTGGCTGACCGACCGGGTCAAGATCGTCTGCGTCGAGCCCGAGACGTCCCAATGCGTGCGTGCCGCCCTCGCCGCCGGGGAGTGCACCCCCGTGTCGGTCAGCGGCCTGGGCTCCGATTCGCTCGGGGCCGGACAAGTCGGCGAGGTGCCGTGGTCGATCATCCGCCACTACGTCGACGAGGCCGTGACCATCGACGCCGAGGCGATGCGCGACGCCCAGCGCTCCCTCTGGAACGACTTGCGCCTCGTCGCCGAACCCGGCGGCGCTGCGGCCTACGCCGCAATCCGTTCCGGGGCATACAAACCGTCGGCCGGCGAACGCGTCGTTGTCGCGGTCTGTGGCTCCAACTGCGACCCCAACGACGTGATGTAGTTCGGCTCAGCCGACGGAGTATTCCAGCAGGCCGTCGGATCGGCGGACTTCGGCTTCGCCGGCGAGGCGGAGGTGTTCGAGATGGGCGAAGGTTTCGCTGTCGGCCATGGTGCCTTGGGAACGGGGCGAGAAGAGGTGCTTCGAGAACTCCATCACAGTGGCGGGATGGCCCATCTCGGCTGACTTCGTCCGCAGGATGTCGAGGCGTTCATGGTGGTGGCGTTTGATCGCCTCGGCTCGTCCGCCCAGGTCGGTGAACGGATTTCCGTGGGCCGGAAGCACGATGTTGGTGCGGTCGCCGTACGCGCCGACCTTGTCGAGTGAGGAGAAGAACTCGGCCAGCGGATCGGTGGCATGGATCATGCCGCTGATGTGCGGCGTGATCGTCGGGAGCACATGATCGCCCGACAGCATCACGCCCTCGGCCGGATCGAAGAGACACAGATGGTCTTCGGTGTGCCCAGGGGTGTGGATCGCCACCCACTCGCGACGGGCAAACTTGATCGTCTGGGCATCGTCCAGTCGCACCGTCGGGCGCGGCAGGCGCATCAACTTCGGGAATGTCCGCACCACGCGAATCTGTGCCTTGCGCCGCCACGGGATGGTCATGCCCGCCCCGCCCCACGGGGTCGGGTCCCACGGCAGGCGTTTCGTGCGCGGGTTGCCCTCGGCGTCGAGCAGAGGCCCCGAGGCTGACTCCAGATCTACATCGGGGGGCTCGGTCGGATCCCAGAGCACCCGGAACCGGCGATGAGTGATGATGTCGGCGCCCGAGTCGGCCCGCAGGCGTGTCGCGCCGCCGAAGTGGTCGGGATGGCTGTGGGTCACGATCACGCTGTGCACGCGCGTGAGCGGCACTCCAGCCTGCTTCAGTCGGGCCTTCAGCGCGACGTACGGCTCCTTGCCGGGCAGGCCAGGATCGACCAAGGCGAAGCCTCGCTCATCTTCGAGGATGTAGCAGTTGACATGCCCGAGGCCGGGAATCGAGATCGGCAACTGGCTGCGCAAAATCCCGGGAGCGACCTCGGTGATCTCCTCGCTGGCCAGTTCCTGCTCCTGGCGGCGCGGCCGCGGCGGCGCACCGTCGGTGTGGGAGTGGTCGTGCCCGTCGCTCATGAACCCACCGTACTGGTCGGTCTCCGGCGCAGGGGTAGCCAACGATGAGTGGGTCGACGGTCAGATGTCGGTCGGCGGCGTGGGTCGGGCGATGAAGGCCCGTTCGCGGTAGTAACGAAGCTCCGAGACGCTCTCGCGGATGTCGCCAAGGGCTCGATGATTGCCGACCTTGTGGGGCCGCTTCGACACGACCTCGGGATGCCACCGCTTGACGAGTTCCTTGACGGTCGACACGTCGACGGAGCGGTAATGCAGCCAGTTCTCGATGTCGGGCAGATACGCCGCAAGAAAGCGCCGATCCATCCCAATCGAGTTACCGCATAGCGGCACCGATCGCGGCTTGGGGACGTGGGCTTTGATGAAATCGAGGGTGACCTGACCGGCCGTTTCGAGCGTGGTCGTGGACGACTGGATCAAGGGCAGCAATCCCGAGCGGGTGTGCATGTCGCGTACGAAGTCATCCATTACGGCCAACGTCTCGTCGTCGTGATGAACAACCAGTTGCGGACCTTCGGCGATGATTTGCAATTCGTCGTCGGTAATCAGCGTGGCGATCTCGACGATCACATCACGAGCCGGGTCGAGACCGGTCATTTCGAGATCCATCCACACAAGCACGACCCACGACACTACGTGGTCCGGCGGCCGCTGACTTGGCGCAATCGTCAGTTGCCGGGCGACTCGACCACGTCGTAGCGTCACGCCGGTGACCATTCCCGCTTCGATTGAGATCGAGATTGTGCGACTTGACGCCGAGTTGGCGCTACCCCGGCGAGCCCGCGACGACGATGCCGGCATCGATCTCGTCGCCCGCGAGCGAGTCGTTCTGACCGCCGGCGGAGGGCGAGGAGTGGTGCCAACGGGTGTCGCCATCGCTATTCCACCTGGCTACGGTGGATTTTTGCTGCCTCGTAGTGGATTGGCCCTGCGCCACGGCGTCACACTGGTCAACGCCCCCGGCCTCGTCGACGCCGGGTATCGCGACGAGATCAAGGTCGCCCTGTTCAACACCGACCCGGTGGCCGACTACGTCATCGAGCGGGGCGATCGCATCGCTCAACTGGTGGTGCTCCCGGTTCCGAAGATTTCGTGGAACGAGGTCGCCGCGCTCGATGGAGACAATCGCGGCGGCGGTTTTGGGCACACGGGCCGCTGACGGGTCGCAATACGGGCCGCGTCTAACGCCAGGCGAACACCGGTTGTTCGAGATGATCGACGCGCTCGTTGAGTAAGCCCTCGAGACCGACCCAACGGAATTGAAGCATCACGGCTCCGGTCGGTGCGTGAATCAGACTCCCGCCCAAGGGGAGTTGCACGACGGGTCGATCGCTTTGGGGGATGCGTACAAATCGCGGTGAATCGGTGCGACACAGTTCGTGCAGCCCCACCCGGTAGACGTTGGC
>JANNNL010000211.1:0-1334 GCA_031398525.1 Actinomycetes bacterium
GCCGGGCACGTACCAGGTCACCTTCACCCACAATCAGCCGGGCTGGTTGTGGACCGTCCCGAACGCTCCGACGGCTCCGTCGGACGCAGTTGATTCCGATGCGGTCTTCGCTGGGACCACTGCCGATGCGTCGGCGACGACGCTGTCGTTCAAGCTTGCCGCCGGCGAGCCCAACGTCGCGGCGGTCACGCTGACCGATGCCGCCGATCTCGGAGCGTTGAAGGCCGCGAACATCGACCGCACCCGCGACGCCGGTATCTGGATGCCGGTCGCCGTTGGCGACTACATCTGGTACGACCTGAATCACGATGGCAGGCAGGGTGACCCGACCGTCGAGAAGCCCGTCGGCAACGTCACGGTCAACCTGTCGATGCGTGACCCCGCCAACCCGGCCGGGCCGTTCGTCCCGGCCGTCGATGCCAACGGCAACCTCGTCGCCGCCACCTCGACCGACCCGGTCACCGGTTTGTACGGGTTCGACGAATTGGTTCCCGGCGACTACCAGGTCCAATTCGATCTGGCCACCCTGCCCATGGGCTACGTCGTGACCAAACAGACGCAGGGCCTCGACCCGAAGGTCGACTCGAACCCCGACGCAACTGGGATGTCGGCCGTCTTCACGTTGTCGACATCAGCGGTCCCCAACATGGTCGTCAACAGCGACCCGGCGATCATCGCGGCGTTCATTGACCCGACCATCGACATGGGCATCTTCAAGCCGGTGTCCCTCGGTGATTTGGTGTGGTACGACGCCAACCGCGACGGAATCTACGACCCGGCCACCGAAAAGGGCATCGGCAACGTTGCGGTGACCCTGCTGATGAAGAACACCGCTGGTGCGATGGTCCCGGCGATCGACGCCGACGGAGTGGCGGTACCGACCAATGTCGTCACCGACCCGAACGGTCGTTACTCGTTCGTCAACCTGCTGCCCGGCGATTACCAGGTCGTCTTCGGCCTGCCCGCTGGGTACTTGTGGTCGAAGTCGAACACTCCGGCCGACGACACGCTCGACTCCGACGCGGTGTTCGCCTCGATGACCGATGCGATGGCCATCTCGCAGATCGTGACCGTCTCGGACTTCGCTCCCGTGACCGACTCCGACCCGAAGGGCTTGCTGCTCACCGACCCATCGATCGACGCCGGGGTCTGGTACCCCTACGCGCTCGGTGACATCGTCTGGTACGACCTGAACCACAACGGCAGCCAGCAATCGGGTGAGCTTCCGGTGCAGGGCGCCGTGGTACACCTGATGATGGAGGACCCGGCCACCCCGGGCTCGTTCATCGACGCCACCGACGCCGACGGCAACGCAGTCGCCGATCAGACCACCG
>JANNNL010000215.1:0-1606 GCA_031398525.1 Actinomycetes bacterium
GCCGACATCATGGAGCAGGGCATCATGCTGACCGGTGGGGGAGCGCTGCTCATGGGGCTCGATCGCCGTTTGCAGCACGAAACCGGCATGCCGATCAACATCGCCGACGACCCGCTCCACTGCGTCGTCTTGGGATCGGGCCTGGCGCTCGAGAACATCGCTGCGCTCGGTTCCGTCCTGTCCCATGGCAGCGACGACTGATTCGCCGCCACTCGGAACGCTGAGAAACCCATGAGGCTGAGCCGTCAGCGTCTTCTCGCGCTCTTGGTGCTGACGTCGATCTTGCTGGTCACCCTCGACTCGCGTGGCAGCAGTGCGATCGACAAGGCCAAGAGCACGTTTGTCGAGTGGATGTCGCCGCTGCAGGGCGTCGGTCGGGCGATCAGTAACCCGATCCGCAACACGTGGCGCGGTATTACCACCTACGACGATCTGGAACGCGAGAACGATCGGCTGCGTGAGATCAATCAGTCCCTCGAGGGTTCGGCGATCGCCGGCAGTGCCGTGCTGCGGAGTTACTACGAGTTGGCCGCGCAGCAGAGTCTCGAAACGGTCGGCAACTACTCGAACGTGATCGCCCAGGTACTCACCTACGGTCCATCGAACGTGCGTCAGACCATCGAGATCAATAAGGGCTCTGAGCAGGGAATTCGGGTTGGCATGCCGGTGGTCAATGGGGCGGGCTTGATCGGCAAGGTCACTCAGGTATCGGCTCAACGCTGCGTGATTCTGCTGATCAGCGACCCGTCGTACTCTGTACCGGTCACCGTGTCGGGGCCCCTGACGGTCCCCGGAACCGCAGAGGCCGTTGCCGAAGGCCAACCAACGCTCGGCGCGACCACGACGACCCGGAGCCCTGATGTCACGCTCGGCTCCACCCTCGACCCCACGCTTGACCCGTCGTTCGACCCCGCCGCGGCGGCCGAAGGATTGAATTCCGAGGAGACGCTGGGGACCGACGGGCTACCGATCAACGACGGCTCGTCGCTCGATCCGAGCCAGTCATCAATCGCCGAGACGACGACTACGGTGCCCTCGACGTCGACCACCGACTTTGATCTGGCGACCCTGCGACCCCGCGAGACTGGGGGACTCGAAGGTCGGGGCGCGGGCAAGTTGCCGGTCGTTCGATTCATCGCCAGCGACGCCAAGGGTCTACAGATCAAGGTTGGCGACGTTGTGGTGACGAACGGCGGTTCCACCGATCTGTCGACCGATCTGCGCAGCTTGGCCCCGGCCGATCTGGTGATCGGACGAGTGAGCAACGTCGTCGAGCGGCCCGGTCAGGCAGGCCCCGAGGTGGAAGTGGAACCAATCGCCGACCTGACACGTTTGAACTTCGTGCGAGTGCTGCTGTACATTCCTCCTTCGGAAGCCGCGGGTGGATGATCGATGAGGTTGCTTTTCCAGCGGCCGATCCTTCGCCTGATCGTGGTCGCCTTGGTGGTTGTCACGCTGCAGACGACGTTGTTCGTCGAGATGCGGCCATTCGGTGTGGTGATCGACCTGCTCGTGGGCGTTGCGGTCGTGACGGGAGTCTGCGCGGGTCCAGAGGCCGGCATCCTGGCCGGCTTCGTCTTCGGCGCCGCGATCGACCTGCTGTTGA
>JANNNL010000228.1:0-3364 GCA_031398525.1 Actinomycetes bacterium
CCGATGTTCGTCAACGCTGGCTCCGCGAGCACACACGCCACGTCGCCCTCGGCCAACGCGGCCTCCAGCGCAGCGATGTCGTTGAACTGAACAACTTTGGTGGTCTGCGCCGGGTCGACTTGCGGACCAACCGAACCCCGACGGGGGACCACCGCGCCCGTGGGTGAGAGGGTGACCAAGGCCTCGTCGACCGTGCCGTGGTAGCACCAATCGAACACCAACACCTTGGGCCGCCCGGTGAGGCCGCGGGCGAAGCGCAGAACAAATCGGTTGGCGTCGGTGGCGGTCATGGCCATCTGCCAAAACGGCAACCCGAACCGGCGGTGGAGTTCATCGGCTACCCAGGCGGCATCGGCACTGGGCATCATCGTGGTGATCCCCCGGCGAGCTTGGTTGGCCAGTGCGTCGGCCACCGCGGGGAGCCCGTGCCCGGCCATCGCGCCGGTGTCGCCGAGGCAGAAGTCGACGTACTCCAGACCGTCGACATCGGTGAACCGAGCCCCCTCGGCATGGTCGAAGAACAGGGGAAACGAGCCCGGTAGACGGGTCATCCATGGCATCGGCACCCCGCCGAGCAGGTGCCGGCGGGCGTCCGCGGCCATCGTTGCGGACGTCGGGTGAAGGTCGATGAAACGCTGCTCTTCCAGAGCATGCAGGCGCGCCAATGTGGCCCGGTCAATGGTGGACATAGCCGCGACGATACCGGTCGTCGGTGCCTCAGCCGAGGAGCGCGACCGCTTGCGCGGTGAGATCCTTGTAGTCGAGTTTGCCGTTGGCGGCGCGTCCGACCGTGGCGATAGTGAAGACCCGCTTGGGCGCCTTGTAGGCGGCGAGCTTCGACTTCACGTGGGCGATCAGTTCGACCTCGGCGGCCGATGATCCGGGAGCGAACTCGACCAAGGCGGTGATTGCCTGGCCGAACCGCTCGTCGGGGAGCCCGACGACGGCCGCGTCGGCGACCGAAGGATGCAGCTTGAGCGCCTCTTCGACCTCTTCGGGGTAGACCTTCTCGCCGCCGGTATTGATGCACTGGCTGCCGCGGCCGAGGAGGCGGACGGTGCCGTCGGCATCGACCTCGGCCCAGTCGCCGGGAATCGAGTAGCGCACACCGTCGTAAGTCACGAACGTCGCCGCCGACTTCGCCTCGTCCTTGTAGTAACCGATCGGGGTACGACCCTTGAGCGCCACCCGACCCCGTTCGCCGCTGCCGGGAACGACCGGGCGGCCATCCTCGGTGAGCACCCGGGTGTTGTCGGACAACACGAACTGGGCGGTCTTCTGGGCATCGTCGGAGGTGGTGGTGTTCGACGCCATACCGATCGCCTCGGACGAGCCGAGGGCGTCGACCATGATCAGGCGCGGGTTGTACTTCAGCAGGCCGGCTTTGGTTTCCGCCGACCACATCACCCCGCTCGAGACGATCACCCGGAGCGACGAGACGTTCCATCGATCGGGTTCAGCATCGAGCGCCCGCAGGATCGGCTTGGCGAACGCGTCACCGACGATCGACGTCGAGTTCACCCCGTAATGCTCAACCGTGTCGAGGAAGTGGGCGGCGCTGAAACTGCGGTCGGTCATCGTGACGATCGAGCCGCCGACCATCAGGTTGCTCATCGCGTTGAACTGGCCGGTGCCGTGCATCAACGGCGCGGCGGGCAGGTTGCGCGGACCGGGTTTGGCGGTGCGCTCGCCGATGATCGACAGGTCCTGCTCGGGTGGGAGGCGCTTGCGGTTGGCCGCATCGAGTACGCCGAGCAGGTCGTCTTGGCGCCACATCACGCCCTTGGGCATCCCGGTGGTGCCGCCGGTGTACATCAACAACAGGTCGTCGCCGCTGCGACCCCATGGCGCGATTTGGCGCTCTACTTCGCCAGTCGCCGCGGTTTCGTACGGCGTCGCCCACTCGGGGCACGGGCCGCTGCCGTCGTCGACCCACAGCCACGTCGTCACTCCTGGCACGCGCTCGGCGACCGACGCACAGGTATCCGCGAAGGTGCCGTGGAAGATGACGGCGATGGCGTCGGAGTTGTTCCACAGATACACCAGCTCATCGGCGGTGTAGCGGTAGTTGGTGTTGACCGGCACCAGGCCGGCTTTGAACAGCCCGAACATGCTCTCCAGGTACTCGGGGCAGCTGTACAGGTAGTGGACGACCTTGTCCTGATGCTGTGCTCCCGCATCGAGGAACGTGCGGGCGATTCCGTCGGCCCGCTGGTCGAACTCGGCCCACGTCCACATTCGGTCGCCGTGCCATTGGGCTGGGGCGTCGGGGATGCGGTCGGCGACGGCCTCCCAGAGATCGGCGAAATTCCAGCCGTTGGTGGTGTCGGGCACCCACCCAAGCTACGCGGCCGCGCTGGCTGAGACGAAAGCTGCCCAGAAACCTCCAACCCGCCTTGAACCGGCGGAAACTGGCCGATTCGCGGAATCTGGGCAGGATTTTCGTCGCGTGCTGCGGGTGTCTCCTCGATCCGGTGGGGGTAGCGAGGTCGCGCCTACCATCGGCAGCGATGGACTTCGACATGCCCGCCGCCGATGACCCGCGCCGAGTGGCCGTCCGCGAGTGGCTTGCCGCCCACCCCCGACCGACTGGGCGACAGTTGGCCGAGGCCGGGTACGTCGCCCCGCACTGGCCGGCGCCGTACGGGCTCGGGGCCGACCCGATTCAGCAGATCATCATTGACGAGGAACTTGCCGCGGCCCGGGTGAAGCGGCCGAGCAACCCGATCGGAATCGGCTGGGCGGGCCCGACCGTGCTGTATGGCGGCACCCCCGAACAGCAGGCCCGGTATCTGCTGCCGCTGTTGGCAGGGGAGGAATTCTGGTGCCAGCTGTTCAGCGAGCCCAGCGCCGGGTCGGATCTGGCCAACCTTGGGACCCGGGCGGTGCGCGACGGCGAGGAGTGGTTGGTCAACGGCTCCAAGATCTGGACATCGGGCGCGCAGCACGCCAAGTTCGGCATTCTGATTGCCCGCACCCATCCTGACCTGCCCAAACACTCCGGGATCTCGTACTTCATCTGCCCGATGGACACTCCCGGCATCGAGATTCGCAAGATCATCGACATGACCGGCGAGCACACGTTCAACGAGGTCTTCTTCACCGACGTGCGGCTCCCGGCTGCCAATCTGGTGGGGGTCGAGGGTGATGGCTGGCGGCTGGCGAAAGTGACGCTGGGTAACGAGCGAATCTCGCTCTCGAGCGGTGGGGTGTTGTGGGGGATGGGGCCGACCGCCCTTGATCTGCTTGACGTGATCCGCCGACGAGGCCCGGTGACCGACTCTTCGATGCGGCAGCGAGTGGCCGACATCTACATCGAACACATGCTGTTGCATCTGATCCGGTTGCGCACCGTGTCGGCTCG
>JANNNL010000235.1:0-11444 GCA_031398525.1 Actinomycetes bacterium
GGATTTCTACGTTGTCGAAGATGACGAACGAGTCCTGCTCATCGAAGCGGGTCGACAGCGGCCGGTCGAATGGGTGGGCGACCACCGACGCCGAGTCGCGGCAGAGGAACTTGAGCCCTGGGATGTCCATCGGTACCGAGAACGACAGGGCGTAGTCCTCGGCTCCTTCGGGCAGGGGGAGCGCGGGGTAGACGGCGATCTCATCGGCGAATGGGGCCAGCGTGCCCAGGATGCGGGCCCCGCGGACGATGATCGAGTCCTTCGTTTCGCCGACCTTGTGGAGGGTCACCTTGTTGTTGAGGACCGCTCCCTCGGTGCGCTTGTCGTTGTTCGGCTGGATGATCGTGTGGGTCAGCGACACGTCGTCGCGGGCCAGATGCTTCTGGAAGGCGATGATGTTCGCCTCGCCCTCGGGGTTGCGGCCGTCGGGACCGAGCCAGCCCTCGTGGCGGGCGGCGAAGCTGGCGAACTTCATGTTCATGTAGTCGGGGGTGCGACCCATCAACCCGGCGGTGGCCTCGCTGATACGTGACAGCCCGCGGACCCGGGCGCGCAGGTCGTCGAGCGACCGGGGCAGCATGTGGCTGATGTTGATCCACTCGCCCGTCTCGGGGTCGGGGATCAGGCAGTCGTCGGCTGACTCTTGCTGCGGGTCGAATATTCCGGCCGGGGGGGCGGCGGCGCCGCGGGTCGTGGGACGACCGGCGACCACACCGCTCCGCTCGCCATCGATCCATACCTCGCGCGGTCGGCCCCGCAAACCTTCGAGAAACTGCTGACCTGTACGTGCCCCCACGGCTTACCCCCTGGCTCGACCTCCGGCGACACTAGACCGAGTCGGTCGCCAACCTTCTGCTGCTGGTTCCACATTCCGGACCGATCGACCGGCTACCGGGGTATGTACCGAAACGCCGTCGTCAGCGGCATCTCGAACCGGACTCCCAGTTCTTCGGCGCCGCTGGGGTCGAGGAACGCGTTGGCCAGGACCATGGATCAACCGAACGAAAACCGACTATGGTCACAAATCGTGTTCGACGGGGGTCGGATGCCCGAACAAAGGGGAACCGCGTGACTCGCGACTCTGGGAAGATTTTGACCAGCCATGCCGGCAGCCTGCCGCGGCCCGACGCCTTGATCGAGCTGAATCGCGCCCGCCAGGCGGGGGAAACCGACGACGAGACCGGTTTCCAAGAAGCGCTCGCGGGTGCGGTCGCCGACGTCGTCGCCCGTCAACGGGCCGCGGGTATCACGATCCCTGGCGATGGCGAATTCGGCAAGGCGATGGGCCAAAAGGTCAACTACGGCGCCTGGTGGAGCTACTCGTTCGCTCGCCTTGGCGGGCTCGACCCGGTCGGCCCGAAGCTGTTCGACATGCCGGTGGTTCGCTCCGGGCCCGGCAACGTGCAGCTCACCAGCTTCGCCGACCGGCGCGACCGGCAGCGGTTCGCTGATGCCTACGCTGACCCGACGTCGGGGGTGTCGGCTGGTGGCGGAGGGGCCGTGTGGCCGAACTGCACCGGCCCGGTCACGTACATCGGCCATGAGGCGATCGCCAAGGACATCGCCAACTTCAAGGCCGGGTTGGCCGCCAGCGGGCTGGAGACCGGGTTCATGACGGCTGTTGCCCCGGGTTCGGCGGCCCGGGTCAGCAACTCGTACTACACGACCGACGAGGAGTTCATGTTCGCCTGCGCTGACGCGATGCGCGAGGAGTACATCGCCATCCTCGACGCCGGCCTGACCTTGCAGCTCGACGATCCCTCGGTCGCCGAGAACTGGGATCAGATCAACCCCGAACCATCGGTCGAGGACTACCAGCGGTTCACGATGGCGCGCGTCGAGGCGATGAACCACGCGATCCGGGGTTTGGACCAAAGCCGCATCCGCTTCCACCTCTGCTGGGGATCGTGGCACGGTCCCCATACGACCGATATCCCGATGAAGGATATTGTCGACGTGATGCTCAAGATCAACGTTGGGGGCTACTCGTTCGAAGCGGGCAACGTCCGCCATGAGCACGAGTGGAAGGTGTGGCAAGACACCAAGCTGCCCGAAGGCCGCGTGATCATTCCGGGTGTTGTCAGCCACGCGACCAACGTCGTGGAACACCCCGAACTGGTCGCCGATCGCATCTCGAACTTCGCCAAGCTTGTGGGGGCCGAGAACGTGATCGCCGCCACCGACTGCGGGCTGGGCGGGCGCATCCACCCCGACATCGCCTGGGCAAAACTCGAATCCCTCGCCGTTGGCGCCGCAATCGCATCGGAGCGGTTTAGCTGATGAGCGAAGCGAATGCCGACCGACCGAGCGCCAGCGAATTGGGTGGCGATGAGGTCCGGGGGCGCAGCCCCCGTGCAGGAGTGAGCGCAAAATGAACACCGCGGATGAGATTCGTGACGAGGTTCGGGCCTGGCTGGCCGAGCATTGGGACGAAGACCGTCCACTCACCGAGTGGCGGGCGCTGCTCGCCGAGTCGGGTTGGGGGTGTCCGGCGTGGCCCGTCGAGTGGTTCGGCAAGGGCTTGAGCCCCGGGCTGGCGGCGGTCGTCGACACCGAGTTCTCGCGCATCGGCGCCGTCGGCGCGGCGGTCGGCCAAGCGATCACGCTCGCTGCGGCGACCATTCTTGAACACGGTTCCGACGACTTGAAGGCGCGATTCCTCCGCCCGGCGATGACCGGGGAGCATCGCTGGTGTCAGTTGTTCAGCGAGCCCGGTTCAGGCTCCGATCTCGCCGGACTGACCACCAGCTCGATACGCGACGCCGACGAATGGGTGATCACCGGGCAGAAGGTGTGGAACACGTCGGCGCACCACGCCGACTACGGCATGCTCGTCGCCCGCACCAACTTCGACGTGCCCAAACACAAGGGCATCACCTACTTCGTCATCGACATGCACCAACCCGGCGTCGAGGTGCGACCGCTGATGCAGATGAACCGCTACGCGTCGTTCAACGAGGTGTTCCTGTCGGAAGCTCGGGTGCCGGTCGACAACGTCGTCGGTAACGTCGGTGAGGGTTGGCGGCCGACCCTGACCACGCTGGCGTCAGAGCGGTTCCTGCCGAGTGTCAAGCAGTACTCGGCCGGGGGTCGTGGACTCGGTGGTCGGTGTCGCGAGGAGGCTGCCGTCGAGACCGCCGCCTACGCCAAGACCTATGTGTGGTACCCGCAGCGGGCCGGTCGGGCCGACCTCGTCATCCCCCACGCCCGCGCCCGCGGGGTGGCCAATGACCCGGTGATTCGCGACCGGATCGCAGCGTTGTACTCGCTCGATCAAACCGCCAAGTGGACGGCCCAACGAGCCCGAGCGGCGCGGCTGGCTGGCAAGCCGGCGGGGCCGGAAGGATCGATCGGCAAGCTGGTCGGGTCGGAGATCTCCCGTCGGGCAGCCAAGCTGCACGCCCAGATCGCCGGCGCGAATGGCCTGCTCAGCGGACCCGAGTCGGGTCTCGACGGCTTACTCGCCGAGATCCTCGTCTCGCAGCCCGGCCAGTCAATCGCCGGGGGAACCGACGAGATCCAACGCAACATCATTGGCGAGAAGTCGTTGGGTCTGCCCCGTGAACCGGCCGTCGACATCGACGTGCCGTTCCGTGACGTTCGCACCAACGCCCGCTAGTGCCGCGCTGACCATGTCGCCCGCGGCACTCAACGAACTTGAGGCGTTCCTCGTCTCGGCGCTCCCGGCGGCATGGGTCGTCGCGGCTCGTCGAGGTGACGAGCAGGGGATGCTCGCGGCGAAGGTCGGTTTCGACAACCCGGCGCTGGTTCGCAAGCTCGGGGCGGATGGGTGGGTCGCCCCGCACTGGAACCCGGCTTACGGTGGCCGCGGTCTGCCGGTCGTCGACGCCCAGGCGGTGCTCACGATGCTCGCCGCCTGGGAGGTTCCCCACGTCCCTCGTGGTTCGGGCTTCGTGCTGGCCGCGCCGACGATCCTCAAGTGGTCGTCGGAGGAAACCAAACGGCGATTTCTGCCCAAGATCGCCACCGGCGAGGAGCGTTGGTGCCAGTTGTTCTCGGAACCGGGCGCGGGTTCCGACTTGGCCTCGTTGGCGACCACGGCGGTGCGCGACGGCGATGAGTGGGTGATCAACGGGCAGAAGGTGTGGACGACGATGGGGCACCAGTCGGAGTTCGCGATGCTGCTCGCCCGCACCGATCCGACCGCCGCGAAACACAAGGGAATCACCTACTTCGGCGTCGACATGCACGGCCCAGGGGTTGAGGTGCGCCCGCTGATCAACATCGCCGGGCAGGTGGAGTTCAACGAGGTGTTCCTCACCGACGTGCGGGTGCCCGACCTGCACCGCATCTCTCCCATCGGGGAAGGGTGGGGCGCCTCGATTACCACGCTTGGGGCCGAGCGCCTGGTGCTCTCGGGGACCCGCAAGAAGCGTCGAGCAAAAGACGAGATCCTCGGCGGCAAAACGATCGACGAGGTGCTGCAGCTGGCCCGCTCGACCGGCGCTGTCACCGATCCACGGTGGCGGCAACGGGTCGTGGCCGAATGGATCAAGGGTCGATTGCTACAGCTGACTGCTTTGCGAGCGCGAGCCAACGCCGCGGCGGGGCGACCGGCCGGGCCCGAGGGTTCGATCTCCAAGATCGCCAAGGCGTCGGCGAACCAGAGCCTGCAGGTGCTGGCGATGGACTTGCTCGGCGCGTCCGCAACCGCGTGGACGCAAGAGGCGACCGAGGAACCCGCCTTCGTCGAGCAGTTCCTGCGCACTCGGGCCAACTCGATCGAGGGCGGCACGTCGGAGATCCAACGGAACATCGTCGGCGAACGCGTGCTCGGCCTGCCTCGTGAGCCGGATCCATTCCACGGCCAACCATGGAACCAAGTCCCCCGAAGCTGAGGTAGAAAAATGACCGATGAACTGGTAGTCCGGCACGACGAAGGCGGATTGGCGACTCTGACGTTGAACCGGCCCGACAAGCTCAATGCAATGTCGCCGACGTCATTTGTGGCCTTGCGGGCGCACATTGACGCGATCGCCACCGATGAGTCGGTGGGGTGTGTGGTGCTGCAGGGAGCGGGACGTTCGTTCTGCGCGGGGCACGACCTCGGTTCGATTTCCACAGGGGAACGCGCCCCGAGCCGTCACTTCGAACCCGAGACGATCGACGCCCTCGAGAACCTGCCTCAACCGACGATCGCCCGCCTCCACGGCCACTGCTTCACCGGCGGTCTGGAGTTGGCGCTGGGTTGCGACATCCTCATCGCCGCTGCATCGACCAAGCTCGGCGATACTCACGGCCAATGGGGTCTGGCTCCGATCTGGGGCATGTCGGTGCGACTGCCCGAACGAGTCGGGCGGTCGATGGCCAAGGAGTTGATGTACACCAGCCGGCGGATCTCGGGCCCGAAGGCCGCCGCCATCGGCCTCGTCGATCACTGCGTGACCGACGACGAACTCGATGCGGCGGTGGCCTCCTTGGTCGCTGAGATTCTCGCCAACTCGTGGGGCACCAACCGGATCGACAAGGCCCTCATCGCCGATGCCGGCGAGCGGACTCGAGTCGAGGCGTTGCTCCACGAGCGCACCCTGCCCCACGGCATGCCGGCCGATTCGAAGGAACGGATGCGCCGCGGCGGGCGATGATGTCGAGTATCGCCAACGTATCGCCAGCTCACTCAGCGAGCGGGTGTACAGTCCACCGCTGTTAGCGCTTATCGGCAACCGGGGGTTTTCAATGCGTGAGACAGTGTTCCTTATTGGGCGAATCTTGTTCAGCCTGGTGTTCATCGGGTCGGGGGTGGGGCATCTCACCCAGACCGAAGGGTCGGCTCAGTACGCCGCTCATAAGAAGGTGCCGAACGCCAAACTGATGGTCCAGCTCTCGGGTGTGCTGATGCTGCTCGGTGGGCTCGCGGTCGTCCTGGGGATCTGGATGGATCTTGCCGGGCTCGGCCTGGCCCTGATGTGCTTGATCATGGCCTTCATGATGCATCGCTTCTGGGAAGAGACCGATCCGCAGACCAAGCAGGGCGAGATGGCCTCGTTCATGAAGAACGTGTCGATGGCCGGGGCCGGGTTGATGCTTGCCTCGTCGGCGTATTGGCCGAACACGATCACCGACGGCGTCTTCAAGTAGACCGCCGCCTGGCCTCGGTCGCGTCTCTCGCGGTCGCGGACATCGTTGGTCAGACCTGGTCAGACCTGGTCAGTTCTCGGGGGCGACGCCACAGATATCGAGCGCCAGTAGCGCCAATGTTCGGGCGGTCGTGACCACATCGTCGATCACCACCGACTCGTCAGGGCCGTGGGCGAGGGTGACATCGCCGGGGCCGTATTGCACGGTTTCGACCCCGCCAATGCCTGTCATCAACCGCAGATCGCTGCCGTATGGTGCGATCCAACTCGACGGATGGACGGGCGACACGCGGTCGTGGGCCCGAATCACCCGGTCCATCAAGTCGCTGCCCTCGGGCATCCGTCCGCTGGCGAATTGGCCGCCCCACCACTCGACGCGAGCGGGATGATCTCGCAACCAGGGATCGGCGTCGCACACCTCGGCAATCACGGCCTCCAACGCCAGACGGGCGTCGGTCAACGGCTCGTCAACGGCGACGCCGCACCTCCCGTTGGCGACCAGCAGATCGGGAACCGACGACGCCCAGTCTCCACAGGTGAGCGTTCCGATCGAGATCGGGTAAGCCAGCTCGAACTGAGGGTTGCTCGACGTGACCCCGGCATTGCGCTGCTCCTCGAGACGTTGCAGCGCGCCGTACAGCGGGAGGAATTTCTCGAACGCGCTCACTCCGGCCGCTCGACGCGACGCATGAGTGGCATGGCCCGACACGATCAGCCGGAAGGTCAACGCCCCTGCGTTTGCCGGAACCAGATCGAGGTTGGTCGGCTCAGGGATCACACATGTGTCGGGTCGCCAGCCCCGATCAAGGACGCTGTAGGTGCCCAGCCCGCCGTCCTCCTCGCCGAGAACGGCGGTGAGCAACAGATCGTGTTCGAGGGTGACCCCGGCGCGCCGGATGGCATCAACGGCCCACAGCGATGCGATCACACCGCCCTTCATGTCGCAACTTCCGCGTCCGAACAGGCGGCCATCGGCGATGCGCGGGTCAAATGGGGTAGTCGTCCAGGCCGCCGAGTCACCCGGGGGCACTACATCGACATGTCCGTTGAACATCAACGATCGCCCGGGTCCCCCGCCGCGCCCGCTCAGCCGCCCGATGACGCCCCAGGCCTCGCTACGGTCCACCTCAACCCCAGGAAAGTCGTGGCGGCTGGTCACGTCGGCGAGGTCGATCTGCCAATGGTCGACGTCGAGCCCGCAGCTGTCGTAGAGCGTGCTCATATGGGCGATCGCTTCGTTCTCGGCGTCGGTTCCCCCGACGCTGGGAATGGCGATTAAGTCGGCGAGTAGCCCGATCATCGGGTCGCGTCGTTCATCGATGATGTTGAGTACTCGGTCGGCTGTGGTCACTGGCCCGACCGTACCAACGTTTGTAGATGGGTGCCGTCAGGTGATCGCTCTGATATCGCGCACGAGCGCACCCGACGGCGAGGTGGCGTCCGCTCGACACTGACAATCGTCCTACGATGAAGTCGATGACCGACCTCACAACTGCTGACGTTTCGGTATTCCTCGCTCGTTTGGGCGTCGAACGCGAACCGCCGACGGTCGGCGGGTTGGTTCGTCTGCACCGAGCTGTGTTGGAACGGGTGCCGTATGAGACGACGTGGATTCACCTGGGCGAACGGTGGGGTGTCGATCGACTGGCATCGCTGCGGCGCATCGCGTACCAACAACGTGGCGGATATTGCTTTCAGATCAACGGGGCGTTCAGCTTGCTGTTGGTGGCACTCGGCTACGACGTCTCGCTGCACGTCGGCGGCGTGCACCGAGCCGATGGTCCAACGCCAGACGCGATGACCAACCACCTGGTGCTCCAAGTTCACGGGTTGCCGTCCGACGATTGTCCCGATGGGTCGTGGTATGTCGACGCCGGACTCGGCGATGCGCTCTACGAACCGGTACCACTGGTCACGGGGACATTTCGGCAGGGCCCGTACGAGTTCGGGTTGACCACCAGCGACGTGTGGTTCGCCGACTGGCAGTTCCTCCATCACGCGTCGGGATCGTTCGCCGGGATGGCGTTCCGGTCCGCGCCCGCGGCGATTGACGACTTCGCAGCTCGCAACACGATCCTGTCGACATCACCCGACTCGGTGTTCGTGCAGACCTTGACGGTGCAGCGCCGCGATGCCACGGGCGTCGATGCGTTGCGCGGGCGGGTGCTTCAACGCGTCGAGGCAACGGTCGTCGCAGAACGGACGTTGGCGTCGGAATCGGAATGGTTCGCGGCGCTCGCCGAAGTATTCGACCTACCGTTGGCCGACGTGTCAACCGCCGACCGACACGGGCTGTGGACCCGGGTGCACGCCGCCCATGAGGTTTGGCTGGCCGCGCAGGGCTGAGTTACCAGGCGTCGACGGCGGGGCGTTTCTTGGCTCGGCCGGTAAGCGGGGCCGGTGGGCGCATCGAGGCGAGGAGATTGGCCAACCAGAACCGCGAATCGGCCGGATCGATGGTGTCGTCGATGGCGAACGCGGTGGCGAGTCGCACCGCCTTGCCCTTCTTGTACTCCGCGGCGACGTGATCGTCGAAGAACTTCTTGCGTTCGACCGGGTCGGCGATGTTGGCCATCTCCTTGCGATAGGCGAGAGTGACCGATCCTTCCAGGCCCATCGTCCCCCACTCACCGGTCGGCCAGGCAACTGTGAAGTTGCTTGCCTTGAATGAACCGCCCGACATAACGATGCCGCCGAGCCCGTATGACTTGCGCAGGATAATGGCGAATGTCGGCACCGTCAGGTTCGCCCCGGCGAGGAACATGCGACTCGAATGGCGCACGAGCGCCGTCTTCTCGACCTCGGGGCCGACCATGATCCCGGGGGTGTCGACGAGTGACAGGATCGGCAGGTCGAACGTGTCGCACAACTGCAGGAACCGGGCGCCCTTGTCGGCCCCGTCGGAATCGATCGCCCCGCCGAGCGCACTCGGATTGTTGGCCATGATCCCGATCGGCCGGCCCTCCACGCGGGCGAACGCGGTGATCACGGTGTCGCCGAACCCGCGCCGAAGTTCGAGCACCGACCCGACGTCGGCCAGCGTGTCGATCACCCGCCGCACGTCGTAGACGCGCAGCCGGTTCTCGGGAATGATGTGGCGCATCGGGCGCTGGTCGGAAGCCTCCCAGTGCTGCAGGCGTCCCTGGAAGTACGACAGGTATTGCTTTGCGACCCGCACCGCCTCGATCTCGTCATCGACCGCGATATCCACGACGCCACTGGCGATCTGCACGTCGATCGGGCCAATCTCCTCGGGGCGGAATACCCCGAGACCGCCACCCTCGATCATCGCTGGGCCACCCATGCCGATGTTCGAGTTCTTCGTGGCGATGATCACGTCACAGCAACCAACGAGTGACGCATTGCCCGCGTAGCAGCGACCGGAGACGATCGCGACCATCGGAACCTGGCCGCTGAGCTGGGCGAACTCGGCGAATGTCTCGCCGTAGTCACCCGAATCCTCCCCGGGGCGGCCGCCGCCGCCCTCGCCGAACAAGATCAGTGGGAGCCGCCCGTCGCGAGCGAGGTGGATCATCCGGTCGGTCTTGGCATGATTCTTGATCCCCTGGGTTCCAGCGAAGACCGTGTAGTCATAGGCGAGCACCGCGCATCGACCGACCGGGTCGTCGAACAGGTGGCCGTTTATTCGCCCGATGCCGGTGATCATGCCGTCGGCGGGGCTCTTGGCGATCAACTCCTCCATCGTGCGGCGACGTCGTTGGGCGGCCACTGCGAGCGGCCCGTACTCGACGAACGTGCCCTCGTCGACGAGGTTGGCGACGTTTTCTCGGGCCGTGCGTTGGCCAGTCTTGTGTCGTCGGGCCACAGCCTCGGGTCGGGCCGCGTCAAGGGTGATGCGGTGGCGTCCGACGATCTCGGCAAGGTCGGCGCGGATGTGATCGGGATTGATGGCGACCTCGTCGGGCGCAGTGGCATCGGTGGCGCCCGTTGGATCGAGCGTGGCGAGGACCTGGCCGGTGAGCACGGGGTCGCCGACATCGACGAGCGCGGCGATCAACACGCCGGCGTGCGGGGCGCGTATCTCATGCTCCATCTTCATTGCCTCGATCACGATGATCAACTGGCCGACGTGGACGATCTCACCGGCGCGTCGTTCGATCGAGACGACAACGCCGGGCATCGGCGCCGTGACGGCCACGCTGCCGGGTGGAACCTCGATAAGCGTTGCGTCTGGCATGGTGATCTGGGAGCTGGCGTTGTCGACGTACCGGCGCTGATGATCGATCGCGGCTGCGCCGGTCGCGAGGTACTCGGCGACAAACCCGGTGCTCAGGGCCAATCTGTGGTCGGGCTCGTCACCGGCCGACTCCACCGTGGAGCGCGACGTGAAGTTCTCCGCGCCGTCGACTCCACTGTGGCTGATCGGGGCCAGCGCGACCAGCAGATCCTGGAGGAATCCGATGTTCGTCGCCACTCCCTCGATGCGGCACTCGCACAACGCGGCGTAGGCCTTGGCGACCGCTTCGGCGAACGTCCCGGTGGGCCGGTGGACGATGAGCTTGGCGAGCAACGAGTCGAACCCGGGGTTGATGGCGTAACCCACATAGCCGTACCCGTCGACCCGGAGCCCCCGTCCCGAGGGCAGGTCATAGGTGGTGAGCGTGCCGCCTGACGGGGTCGCTGACCCGTCGACCTCCATCGTCTCCAGGTTGATGCGGGTCTGAATCGCCCAGCCCCGGGGTGCCGCGTCGGGAAGGTTCAACGATTCGATCGAGGCCCCACCAGCCAGCCGCAACTGGCATTCGACCAGGTCGACCCCGGTGACTTCCTCGGTGACGGTGTGTTCCACTTGAATTCGCGGGTTGGCCTCGATGAAGGCGAATCGCGAGTCGTCGCCCAGCGACGACGCGTCGACGAGGAACTCGAAAGTGCCGATGTTGTCGTACTGCACCGCGGCGGCCAGCGACATCGCCGCGTCGATGATCCGCGTCCGCAACCCCGCCGTCAGGTCGGGGGCCGGGGCGATCTCGATCAGCTTCTGATTGCGGCGTTGCACGCTGCAATCCCGCTCGCCGAGGTGGGCGACCGCGCCCGTTCCGTCACCGAGAATCTGCACCTCGATATGCCGGGCGACCGGCAGAAACTCCTCCGCGAACACGGCCCCATTGCCGAACGATGCCGTCGCCTCCGACACACAGCGGGCGAATGCCTCGGCGACCTCGTTGGGGTCGCGCACGACCCGCATCCCGCGGCCGCCACCCCCGGCGACGGCCTTCAGCATCGCTGCTCCGTCGGGGCCCAACCCGGTCAGGAATGCCTCGGCCCCGGCCGCGTCGAGCGGTCCGTCCGACCCTGCCAACACCGCGACGCCGGCCCGTTGCGCCG
>JANNNL010000238.1:0-24697 GCA_031398525.1 Actinomycetes bacterium
GCCGCTGAGGAACGGCAGCACGACGGGGCAACCGAACTCGGCGGCGACCTCCATCATCTCGTCCTGCTGCAGGCCGTCGGCGGCGTTGAGCCACGTCGCCCCGGCCTCCAGAGAGCGGCGGGCCGTCTCGGGTCGCCAGGTATCGACGCTGAACGGTATGCCGTAGGCGGTGATCGTCGGCAAGATCGCGTTGAGGCGAGTCCATTCGTCGTCCGACTGCACCTCGGTGGCGGCAAAGGTCGATCCTTGGCCGCCGATATCGAACCCCCATACCCCCTCGGCAATCATCAGATCAGCGCGGGCAGTCGCCTCGGCGGGCGTCGTCGCGATCGAGTCTTCGTTGAGGGAATCGGGGGAGGCGTTGATCACGCCGAACAATCGCATCATCGTTGGAGCAGGTTAGGGCGAACCTCATGACATCTCCCGTCCACGCCAGCGTGCGGACCATCGCGCCGACCACCCGGTCGGTCGCCGAACTGGTAGCGCTCAAGCGCGGACGACGGATCTCGGTCTGCCTTCCGGCTCGCAACGAGGAGGACACCGTCGGGCCGATCGTCTGCGCGATCGCTCACGACCTCGTTCACTCCCCCGCCGAGGCGTTGGTTGACGAACTGCACGTGTTCGACGACGGGTCCAGCGACGACACCGCGCTGGTCGCAGCAGCCAACGGAGCGAAGGTCATCGCGGTCTCGTCGATCCTGACCGAGGAAGGGCTCGGCAAGGGGAAGGGCAACGTGCTCTACCGCACGGTGGCCGCCTCGACCGGCGACATTATCGTCTGGTGCGACACCGACCTGACCAGCTTCACCCCCGGCTACGTCACCCGCCTTGTTGCTCCGTTGTTGGAAGACCCGCCCGACGGCACGAGCGAGATCGACATCGTCAAAGGCTTCTACGTTCGTCCGATCGACCAACAGGGCCAGGGCGGTGGCCGCACCACCGAGTTGGTCGCCCGCCCGCTGATGTCGCTGTTCTTCCCCCCGCTGGCCACCATCCGCCAACCGTTGGGCGGAGAATGCGCCGCCCGCCGCAGCCTGCTGGAGCGTCTCCCGTTCATCGAGAGCTACGGCGTGGAGAGTGCGCTGTTGATCGACACCCTGCGCCTGGTCGGCATCGAGCGGATGGCCCAGGTCGATCTCGGCGTGCGCCAACATCGCCACCGCACGCTGGTCCAGCTGTCCGATCAGGCGGCCGAGATCATGACCGTTGTCCTCCAACGAGCCGGTGTGACCCTCGCCGACCCGCTGCCCCCGCTCCTCAACGTCGACGGCGAAGTCCACCCCATCCAAGTCCGCGAACGCCGCCCCCTCATCGAAGTCCCGGAGTATCGCGCCCGACGCCAGAATGCCGTCCGCTGAGACTGCCACCCGATCGTCGGTCGCGACCGTCCGAGGCGTTGCTACACCCGAGTGATCGGGGCGAGATCCGAGCTACGGAGTGCTGATGTCGATCGGATCGAGGTCGACGTATTTCCCGTTCTGGACCCATGTGAGATTCACGGTCTTCTGACACGACAGCGGTGGGACGAGGCGGACTCGATCAGGGTTGGTGAGCTGCGAGCAATCCTCCTGCACGAGGTCCTCACTTGCGGCCAGATCACCGGTCAGCGCCGTGGCAACGGCAACCAGACCAGGGAATTCGACGCGGTAGAGCTCCTCGAAGGTCCCGACGTCAGAGACGTACGGCACGATCATTTCGTTCGGCATTACCCACGCACCCGTGGGAAGTTTGGCATCCATCGCATAACACACGCGCCAGGCACGTGAAAAGCTGCAAATTCCAAGTGACCCATTGCCTGTTGCAGGCGTTTTTCGTCGGACGCTCACCCATGAGAATTCGCGATCTCGTGGGGCGCGCTATGTTCTCAAAATCTCCTACCGATTGTATCCAAATACGTACATATGTTCGTTTCAATGGTAGGATGAGGGTTATGCGGGTGACTGAGGTGATGGCATTGATTGAACGGGTCGATGCCGTTCGTTGCGCCCCGAATGTGGTCGCCGAGATACGTGAAGCCCTGGCCGGAGTGGCTCGCCTACGAGGGTGGTTGGACGGGTGCGAGGCCGACCTCGCCGCAGCCATCATCGGGCGGGTTCCGGCCCCGGCGAAGGAGATCGCGGCCGCTGGGCGGACTAGCCAACGCGCGGCCGACCGGGCAATCGAACGCCACGTCACCGGCGGCGACGTTCCGACGTTCGGCAAGGCGCTCGCCGACGGCGAAGTGTCCGGCGGGCACGTTGATGTGCTCGCCGCCGGCATCCGCTCGCTCGAATCCGCCGAGCGAGCAGGATTTCGCAAGCATGCCGCCGAACTGGTCGAACAGGCCAAAACCTCCACCGTCGAAGAGTTTCGATCGCTCGTCCAGGCCGAGGCCCGCCAATACTCCGCCGACAACGGCGAGTCACGCCTCGCCCAGCAGAAGCGGGCCTGTCGCTTGCGTTCATGGGTCAGCCCGGCCGATGGAATGTGGAAACTGTCGGGAAGTTTCGACCCCGAGTCGGGACTTGTCCTTCACGGTCGGCTCGCCGCTGCGGTCTCGCGTCTGTTCCACCAGTCCGTCCCCGACGATGCCCCCGACGACCCCGGCGAACGCGCCGACTTCCTGCGCGCCCACGTCTGCTCGCGCTGACGGCCGCCGATGCTTCAGATACATCGTCGACGTCCGGTGGGCGTCGCGCCGAACTGGTCCCCGTCATCCATGTCACAGCTCCGAGTCCGCCGCGTGATCGACCCGACTGCGACAAGCCAGCCTCGGGTCAAGCCGAGGCCGAGCCTGCGGGCTCCGACGCTGGTGAGTCGGCAACTGCCGCACCGAGCGATGACGCGCGACCTGCCGTTCCTCTACACATCGAGTGGGGCATTCCGGTCGAACTTCCGTGGAGCGTCATTCGTCAACTCGTCGAGGACGGAGCCGAACCCCAGCCAGTCGTCGTCTGCAACGGGGTGGTGCTGCATGCCCCCGGCAAAATGAACCTGGGCCGGTCGACTCGCCTGGCCAGTCGGGCCCAGCGGCGCGCCCTACGCGCCCTGTACTCGTGCTGCGCGATGCCGGGCTGTCACGTCGGGTTCGACCACGCCCAACCCCACCACGTGATCTGGTGGGAACGCGGCGGACTAACCGACCTCGACAACCTCCTCCCGCTCTGCAGCCGCCATCATCACAACATCCACGACGATGGGTGGCAGGTCCGCCTCCATCGGCACCGGGTGCTGACCATCATCTACCCGGACGGCACGTTCGAAATGACCAAACCGCCGGGTCGACCCGACCGGCGAGCGGCGTGAGCCCGACCCATGCTGAGGTTCATCGCGACCGCTCGGCGGCGAGGGTGGCTTCATACGATGGCAGGTGTAGGTAGCCCTCGGTCTTGACGACGGCGGTGACTCCGTGAGCAGTGGCGACGACGACCTGTTCGGCGTCGAGTTTGCCGGTGATTTGCAGGTGAAGTCCGCACGTAGTAGTCCAGGTCGTCGCGCTGCCGCTTGGCCAGACGACCGTCGCTGAGCAGCTCCCAGAAGTCGGTGAACTTGGTCGACTCGAGCGGCTTGCCATCGGAGTCGAAGCGCCTTGACGAGCTTGCGGATCAGATCGGTCTTGCCGACCCCGGTCATCCCCCACAGGTTGACGATCACGGGCCGGGCGAGCACCTGATTGCAAGTGCCGCGGATACCTCAGCTTCAGCTTCCAAGCGGACCTCGGCAACCTAACCGGCAGCGCTCCGCCATCCTCGACCCTTTCCGAATCCCCGACTTCGCAGTCCAGACCACCGGTAGCCTCGCCGGATGCCGCCAGACTTGGTCGACAGCCTGCCGGCCCCGAACGAGCGACGGCTTGCGGTGCGGCTGACGCCCGACGCACTGCGGCAGGTCCGGGGCGGTCATCCGTGGGTGTACGACGCGTCGATCACGTCGGTGACCGCGGGCGGGCAGGCGGGCGACCTGGCGGTGGTGTTCGATGACAACCGGCGGTTCGCCGCCATTGGGTTGTACGACCCGAACTCGCCGATCCGGCTGAAGATCCTCCATGTCGGCAAGCCAGTGACGATCGACACCGACTGGTGGCGCGCCCGAATTGCCACGGCGCTCGCCCGCCGCGACCCGCTCAGAGACTCGGGCCACACCACCGGCTACCGGTGCATCCACGGAGAGAATGACGGGTTCGGCGGCCTGGTCCTCGACCGCTACGCCGACTCGTACGTACTCAAGCTGTACTCCGAGGCGTGGTTCCCCCACCTCGGCACGCTGGTGCCGTTGTTCGCCGAGATGCTCAAGCCGCGGGCGCTCGTCCTGCGGTTGAGCCGCCGCGTGGCCGGCGAAGGGACTCCGATCGCCGAGGGCACTGCCCTGGTCGGCGCGGTGCCGACGCAGCGAGTGCGGTTCATCGAGCACGGGTTGCAGTTCGAAGCCGACATCGCCGAGGGCCAGAAAACCGGCCACTTCCTCGATCAACGCGACAACCGGGCATTGATCGGCACGATGGCTACGGGTGCCCACGTGCTCGACGTGTTCTCGTCATCGGGCGGGTTCACCGTGCATGCGGCGGCCGGGGGCGCAGCATCGGTGCACTCCATCGACATGAGCCCGGCATCGATTCAGCTCGCCCGACACCACATGTCGCTGAACAGCGATCGCGCCCCGGTGAAGGCGTGCCGACACGAGACAACCATCGGCGACGCCTTCGATGTGATGGACGATCTGGTCCGCAGGCGCCAGCGATTCGGCATCGTGATCATCGACCCACCGTCGTTCGCCCAGCGCCAATCGAGCGTCGCCGGAGGACTACAGGCGTACCGACGCCTCACGGCACTCGGACTCTCCCTGGTACAATCCGGAGGAATCCTACTCCAGGCCTCGTGCTCCAGTCGGATCACCGCCGACCGGTTCTTCGACGCCATTGCCCAGGTGGCCACCAGCCGAGGTGACGACCTTCAGGAGATTTCCCAGACCGGCCACGCCCTCGACCACCCGATCGGCTTTGCCGAAGGGGCCTATCTCAAAGCGATGATCGCCCGCGTCAACCCCGGCTGATCAGCTGCGGGGAACCTTCGACCAGGGGAGATCTTTGTCGACGCGTGGCTCGCCGGGCAGGCCGAGCACTTGCTCGCCGAGGATGTTGCGCATGATCTCCGACGTGCCGCCTTCGATCGAGTTCGCTCGAACCCGCAGAAAAGCGTACTGCACGCCGCGGGCGGAGTCGTTGAGGTCGAGAGTCTCGGCGCGGCGGAATGAGTAGTCGTAGCCAATCTGGCCGTCCATCCCCATCAGGTCGACACACAGCGCGTACAGATCCTTGTTCAACTCGGCGTGGGCCAGTTTGGCGACCGAACCCTCGGGCCCGGGGTTGCCGACCCGCATCGCCTCGGACGCTCGCATGTTCGTCAACCGACCGACCTCGCCGCGTATCCACATCCGCGTCACCCGGTCGTGGTCGGCCGGGTTGCGTTGCTCGACCGGCCGCGACTGCCAGATCTTGACTGCGTCGTTGGCGGAGCCGCCCCGGACGACGGCCCCGGTACCGCCTCCACCAATCGCCGTACGCTCGTTCATCAGGGTGGTCAGCGCCACCCGCCAGCCTTCGCCGACTGCTCCAATTCGCTGATCGTCGGGGATCCGCGTGTCGGTCAGGTACACCTCGTTGAACTCCGCCTCACCCGTGATCTGACGCAACGGACGAACGTCAACGCCGGGCGAGTGCATGTCGACGGCGAAGTACGTCATGCCCTTGTGCTTTGGAGCCTCGGGATCGGTACGGGTAACGAGCATGCCCCAATCGCCAAGGTGGGCAAGGGTGTTCCACACCTTCTGACCGTTGACGATCCACTCGTCGCCGTCACGTTCGGCTTTGCAGGCGAGGCCGGCGAAGTCCGAACCGGCACCGGGCTCGCTGAACAGTTGGCACCACTTTTCCTCGCCGGTGAACATTGGACGTAGGAACCGGTGCTTTTGTTCATCCGTGCCGTGAGTGACAATCGTCGGGCCGGCCAGGGCCATGAAAAACGTCGTCGGGTCGACCGCTTTGGCTCCGGCCTTGCGCAAGCGTTGTTCGACCAGCCGATTCAGTTCGGGGCGCATCCCCAGGCCACCGAAACCAACCGGGAAGTGCACCCATGCCAGGCCTCTGTCGTAGCGCGCCCCGCGAAACGTCACCAAGTCGGTAACCGACGGGTCGTACTCGGCGACGAGCTCGCCGAGTGCAGCCAGCACTCGGGTTTCGGCGGCGTCATGGCTCCCAGTCGAGTCGTTCATCTGCAAATGATCGCACCGATCGGGAACCTCCAGGCAACCGGGCCGACAACCGCCGATCTACGCTTGGATCATGAGCGAAGCGAATGCCGACCGACCGAGCGCCAGCGAATCGGGCGGCGGTGGGCTCCGGGGGCGCAGCCCCCGTGCAGGAATCTGCGCCACGCCCACCAGCACCACCGCGGAAACCCGGTCGATCGATCTGCTCGACGGCGACTTCTACGCCAACGGTCCGTACGCCACCTACGCGTGGATGCGTGATCACGCACCGGTGTATTGGGACGAAACCAATGAGCTGTGGGGCATTTCGCGCTATGACGACATCGTCGAGATCGAACGACGAAAGGACGTGTTCATCTCGTCCGACACCGTCAAGGGTGGCTACCGCCCGAACCTCCCAGCGGACGCGGCGATCATCGGGCTTGACGACCCCAACCACGCGGCCCGCCGCAACCTCGTCGCCCGCCGCTTCACCCCCAAGGCGGTCGCCGCCCGTGAAGACCACATCCGCGAGGTCGTCACCGGGTTACTCGACGCCGCGCTCGCCAAGGACAGTGTCGAGATCATCGGTGACCTGGCCTCGCCGTTGCCCGCGCTGATGATCGGCCGCCTTCTCGGTTTCCCCGATGATCGGTGGCCTGACCTGCGAGATTGGTCGGAACGCACGATTGCTCTCGGAGGAGGGCCGCGCTACTTCGACCCCGATGGCATCGCCGCCTACATGGAGTTCGTCAGCGCGACCACCGACCTGTTCGAGGCGAAGCAGGCCGCCCCCACCGACGACATCGTCAGCTTGTACACCCAGACCGGGGAGGTCAATGGCTGTCCGTTCGGGCTGACCGAGGCGTTGTCCGACAGCTTGCTGCTCCTCGACGGCGGAGCCGAGACGACCCGTACCGTGATCGCCCGCACCCTGATCAATCTGGCGGCGCATCCCGATCAGTGGTCGGCGTTGAAGGCGGGAGCCGACCTGACCGTGGCGACTGAGGAGTTCATCCGCTACGTCACCCCGATTCACAACATGTGCCGCGTCGCAGCGACCGATTACGAGATCGGGGGGGTCACGATTCCCCAGGGCAACCAGGTCGTGTTGATGTACTCGTCGGCCAACCGGGACGCCGGCCACTTCGACGATCCGGAGCGGTTCGACGTCACCCGCCACCCCAACCATCACATCGCCTTCGGCTTCGGCACCCACTTCTGCCTCGGGGCGGCCCTCGCCCGCGCCGAGATTCGCATCTTCTTCGAGGAGTTCGTCCGCCGCGTCGCATCGTTCGACATCAGCGATGTGGTCGAGATGCCGAACGCCTTCGTCTACGGCCTACGGTCAGCCGGGATCACCCTCGACCCGGGTTGAGAATCCTCCCAGCTCAGGCGATCACGCCGGACGCCCGCAGGCTTGCCAGCGCGTCGTCGTCGAAACCGTGCTCCCGCAGCACAGCTTCGGTGCTCTCGCCGAGGCCGTCCATCGCCCATACCGGTTCGTGGACCGTGTCGCTCCACCTCACCGGCGGGCGGGCCTGGCGAACCTCGCCGACGGTCGGATGCTGCCAGGTGTGAATCGAGCCGTTGTTGACCACCTGCGGGTCGGTGAACACCTCGTCGAGCGAATTGATGGGTGCCGCAGGTACCTGCTCGGCGTGCAGTCGGGCCATGATCTCGGCGGTCTGGCAACCGAGGAATGCCTCGTTGACCAGCGCACCGAGGGCCATGAAGTGCTCAGGAAACTGGCGCTTCTGGGGGCTGTTGAACCGCTCGTCGTCCATCCACTCGGGGTGGCCGAGCGCGGCGCTGAGCCCTCGCCATTCGACGTCGGACGCGGCGAAGTACACCAGGTAGCCATCGGCGGTCGGCTGCAGGCGATACACCTGGTAGATCGCCGGTCCGGGGATCACGTCGGGCCCCTCGAACGAGTGGGTCATGAACATGTCGGGCCACAGGAAGTACAACGCCGAGTCGAGCATCGGGATCTGGAGGTGCTGGCCGTTGGCCGTGCCCATCGCCCGGGCGAACAACGCGGCGGTCACCGATTGGGCCGCGGTGTAGGCGGTGGCCTTGTCACACGCAAGGGTGCGAACGAGGTCGGGAACCGGGATGTCCTGGCTGATCTGGATTGATGGCAGACCGACGACGGCCTGGATGATCGGGTCGTACACCCGCCAGTTGGCATAGGGCCCGGTCGGCCCGAACCCACTGATCGACACATAGATCAAACCGGGGTTGATCGCATGTAGATCGTCGGGACCGATGCCCATCCGCTCGACGGCCCCCGGTCGGAAGTTCTGCACGAGCACGTCGGCATCCTTGACCAACGCCTTGAACGCCTCGATGCCGGCGGGTTGCGACAGGTCGAGGGCGACCGAGCGCTTACCGCGGTTGGCCGCGCCGTACATCGCCGAGATCGTGCCGACGCGAAACCCGCCGATGCGGGTGATGTCACCGATTCCCCGCGGCTCGACCTTGATCACGTCGGCCCCTTGGTCGGCGAGGATCTGGCAGCACATCGGCCCCGAGATCACCGCCGCCATGTCGATCACTTTGATGCCTGCAAGCGGTCCTGCCACGACGTTCCCCTTTTGCTTTCCCCGAGATCACGCTACGACAGATTGCCAGCGGCGAGACTCTTGGACGTGGTCATCGAGTTCCTCACGTTTCGCGTCGCTCCCGACGATCAGGAGGGCTGGCGAGCCGCCGACGAGCGCACCTGGACCCGCTTCCTCCAGATGCAGACCGGATTCATCCGCAAGGAAGTGTGGATCGACCCGTCGCGGGTTGATCGCGTCCACGTCGTCATCTGGTGGGAGGACGAGAAAAGTTGGACGTCGATCCCACCCGCCGCGATGAAGGCCGTCGACCAGGCGATGGGAGCTTGGCAGCGTCCCTCGACGATGCATCGATTCGACGCGTGAGCTGGGCGGGCCCCGTTGCGATTGCGCGGCCGGTTCGTTACGGGATCATCGGTGCGGGGATGATGGGTGGCGAGCATGCCCGTGACATCGCCCATTTGGCGGGCGATGCCGAGGTTGTCGCCCTGGCCGATCCAGTGCCGTCGTCGCTGGAATGGGGTGCCGCAGCGGTCGGCCATGCGGTCTCGGTGTACGCCGATCACCGGGCGTTGCTGGAGCGAGACGACCTCGATGCAGTCGTGATCGCAACCCCCAACTTCACCCACGCGACGATCCTCGACGATGTGCTGGGGACCAATCTGGCGGTGTTGGTTGAGAAACCGATGTGTACAACCGTCGACGATTGTCTGCGGGTCCGATCGCTCGTCGCCGGTCGCGAGGCGCTGACCTGGGTTGGCCTGGAGTACCGCTGGATGCCGACGATCGCCGCGCTGATCGACCAGGTCCATGGTGGTATTTGCGGCACGACGCGGATGGTGTCGATCCGCGAACATCGCTTCCCGTTCCTGCGCAAGGTGGGGGACTGGAACCGGTTCACCGCCAATACCGGTGGCACGCTCGTCGAGAAGTGCTGTCACTTCTTCGATCTGATGCGGCTACTCGCTGGGGCCAACCCGGTGCGGGTGATGGCGTCGGGCGGGCAAGACGTCAACCACCTCGACGAGTTTTACGACGGCCGCCGATCCGACATTCTCGACAACGCCTACGTGATCGTCGAGTTTGCCAACGGCGTGCGCGGGATGCTCGATCTGTCGATGTTCGCCGAGGGCGGCCGCTTCGAGCAGGAACTCTGCGTCGTCGGCGACGCCGGGAAACTCGAAGCCACCGTGCCCGGCGAGACCGTGTTCCTCGGCCCTCGACCCCGGTTCCACGACCGCTTTCCGATCGGCTCGGTCGCCGCGCCGATGGCCGACGGCATCTACCCTGGCTTCCACCACGGCGCGTCGTTCGTGCAGCACCAACGGTTCATCGCCTGCCTACGCGCCGGCCGCCCGGCCGAGGTCACCGTCGACGACGGCCTGTGGTCGGTCGTCATGGGTGCCGCCGCCCATCGATCGATCGACGAAGGCCGCCCGGTCTTCATCGCCGAGTACTCACTCCCCGAGTAGGAGCGTCCCGGCATCCTGCCCGCTGGCAAGTTCGGCGTCGGGCAGGATGGACGGATGCATGACGAACGGCGACTCATCGAGGCTCGGCTGAAACGGGAGTACGTCGAGCGGATTCGCCCGGCAATCCACGGATCACGGTTGCTGATGGCCGCGTCGTCTCGCGAACTCGACGGCGAGCCGGAGCCGTACGCGTCGGCGATGAGCGGGACGTGGAACCCGATCGTGCCGGGCACGCCGTGGGGCCGACCGTGGGGAACGACATGGTTCCGGCTCACCGGGGTCGTGCCTGACGAGTGGGAACCGGGACCGGTCGACGTGATCGTTGAACTGGGCTTCTCGGGCGCCGGTCCCGGGTTTCAGGCCGAGGGGCTCGTCTACGTTGATGGGCGTCCGGTCAGCGGCATCCACCCGAAACGACGGACGTATCGGCTCGGTGACGTCCCGCCGGGTTCGTCGGTCGAGGTGATTGTCGAGGCGGCGTCGAACCCTGATTTCAACGGAAGCCATCGCCCGTCACCCTTCGGTTCGTTGGACACCGCCGGCGATCGGCCGCTCTATGTCTTCGGCGGCGCATATCTCGCCCCGCGGTTCGATGAGGTGCAGGCCCTCACCCGCGACTTTGAGGTGCTCGGGCGACTGACCGCTGCGCTCCCCAACGACGATGCCCGACGCCACCGGCTGACGCTCGCTCTTGAACGAGCGTTGAACACGCTCGATCTCCGCAACGTTCGGGGCACCGCGGCTGCCGCCCGGGCCGTGCTTGTGCCGACCTTGGAGGTACCGGCCCGAAGCGATAGCCATCGTATTTTCGCCATCGGCCATGCCCACATCGACACGGCCTGGCTGTGGCCGATCCGCGAGACCGTTCGCAAGGTGACCCGAACATTCTCGAACGTGATCGATCTGATGGACGAGTACCCCGAGTTCCGGTTCGGTTGCTCCCAAGCCGTGCAGTACCAGTGGATCGAGACTCACCACCCGGCGTTGTTCGAACGGATCAAGGAGAAGGTTGCCAACGGGCAGTGGATCCCGATCGGCGGTCAATGGGTCGAGGCCGACATGAACCTGCCGTCGGGCGAGTCGTTGGTCCGCCAGTTGGTCCACGGCCAGCGCTACTTCGAGTCACGGTTTGGCCAACGCTGTACCGAGGTGTGGATCCCCGATGTGTTCGGCTACCCGGGCAGCCTGCCCCAGATCTTCGCCGCGGCAGGTTGCCACAACTTCGTGACCCAGAAGCTCTCATGGAACAAGCAGAACCGTATGCCCCACAACACGTTCTGGTGGCAGGGCATCGACGGCACCCGAGTGCTCACCCACTTCCCGCCGGTCGACACGTACAACGCCGAAATGCAGCCCGACCAGCTCATTTACGCGGCGGGGAACTTCGCCGACAAGGCGTGGAGCAACGTGTCGATCATGCCGTTCGGCCACGGCGATGGTGGCGGGGGACCGACCCGCGAAATGTTGGAGCGAACCCGGCGGATGACCGACCTCGACGGACTACCCCGGGTCGAGCAGCGCGCCCCATCCGAGTTCTTCGATGCCGTGCGAGCCGAGGCCGAACACGCCGACGTTCCGGTTTGGCGCGGCGAACTCTACTTCGAAATGCACCGCGGCACGCTGACCAGCCAGACGAAAACCAAGGTCGGCAACGTCCGTTGCGAGCGCCTACTTCGGGAGGTCGAGCTGTGGTGGGCAACAGTCGGGCCCAGCCCGCGTACGTCCGCAGTGATGGCTGAACTCGACGGGCTGTGGAAGGAGGTGCTGGTCCAACAGTTTCACGACATTCTCCCCGGCTCGTCGATCGCCTGGGTCCATGAGGATGCCGAGCGGGTGCTCGCCGAGGTCGGCGTGCGGCTCGAGGAACTCGTGGCCGAGGCCCTCGCGCTCCTTGGCGGGGGAACGCTGCTGGCCAACGCGGCCACCGGACCCCGCGACGAGGTCGTCATCAGCGATGTTCCACCACCGCCCCCGATGACCGCGCAAGCGCTGCCCGACGGCCGATTCGCATACCGCGCCCGTGTCGCGGGGCTCGCGGTCGCCCGCCCCTTCGTCGTGCCACCCGACGACTCGGTGTCGGTCACTGACCGGATTCTGGAGAACGCCGCCATTCGGATGGAACTCGACGACACCGGCCGGATCTCCGCGCTGCTCGACAAGCGCTCTGGTCGACAACTCCTCCGCGCCGGGGAGGTGGGGGCGAACCTGACGATCGCGCCCGACCATCCCGTGGAGTACGACGCCTGGGATATCGAACGTTGGACCGCCCGGCGGGCCGTCCCGATCGACGCCTACGACACGATCCACGTAGGTGCCGACGGGCCACTGGTTGGATCGATCGCGGTGCAGCGTTCGTTCGGGAGTTCGTCGATCACCACGACGTACCTGCTCACCGCCGGGAGTTCGCAGTTGGAGCTGACGTTCGACATCGACTGGAACGAGGACGAGAAGTTGTTGGCTGTCGACTTCCCGCTCGACATCCACGCCGAACAGGCCAGATGCGGCATTCAATTCGGCCACGTCGCCCGCCCCACCCACCGCAACACCTCGTGGGACTTGGCGAAGTTTGAGGTCTGCGCCCATCGATGGGTCGATGTCAACGAGCCGTCGTTCGGCGTGGCGGTGCTCAACGACGCCCGCTTCGGTCACGCCCTGCAAGACGGTGGGGTGCGCGTCACCCTGCTACGCGCCGCCCAGTATCCCGACCCGCACGCCGACCGCGGCCGCCACACTTGTCGCTTGGCCGTCTTTCCTCACGGGCCCGGACTAGCCGACGTGGTGACCGAAGCCGAACGGTTCGCCCTGCCGATCCGCTTGTCCGCAGGCGGCCTCGGTTCAGCCCCGGCCGGGGCGGCATCAGCCCTGGTCAGGATGGAAGGAGTGGGCGTCGAGGTGAGCGCGGTGAAGCTCGCCGACGACGAGTCGGGCGACCTGATCGTGCGCTTGTTCGAAGCATGCGGCGACCGCGCCACGGTGCGAGTTTCGCTAGCCGACCCGATCACCCGGGCATGGCGAACCAATCTCATCGAGGAGCCCGTTGACCAGGTCGACCTGGTCAACGGGTACGCGGTGACGGTTTTGCGGCCGTTCGAGTTGGTAACCCTGCGGCTCGGTGCCGAGCCCGCAACGGCGGCTCAGTAGACCTCGAAGAGACCCGCAGCCCCCATGCCGCCGCCGATGCACATGGTGACCACGCCGTAGCGGGCACCACGGCGCTTGCCTTCCTGCAAGATGTGACCGGTGCACCGGGCTCCGGTCATTCCGAACGGGTGGCCGATGGCGATCGAGCCGCCGTTGACGTTGTACTTCTCGGGGTCGATGCCGAGGCGATCGCGGGAGTAGAGGCACTGGCTGGCGAAGGCCTCGTTGAGTTCCCACAGGTCGATGTCGTCAACCGTCAGCCCGTGACGGGCGAGCAGCTTGGGCACGGCGAAGACCGGGCCGATGCCCATCTCGTCCGGTTCGCACCCAGCGACCGCCCAGCCGCGGAATGCCCCCATCGGGGTCAGGCCGCGTCGTTCGGCCTCCTTGGCCTCCATCATCACCACGGCTGCGGCGCCGTCGGAGAGTTGGCTCGCGTTGCCGGCCGTGATGAACTTGTCAGGGCCCATCACAGGAGTCAGTTTGGCCAGACCTTCGAGCGTGGTGTCGGGCCGGTTGCACTCGTCGCGGTCGACGATGTAGTCGACCATCGACTCTTCCTTGGTCTCGCGGTCGACGAGCTTCATCTTCGTTGCCATCGGGACGATCTCGTTCTCGAACAGCCCGTTGGCCTGGGCCCGACCCATTCGCTTCTGCGACTCGAGCGAGTACTCGTCCTGATACTCGCGGCTGACGCCGTAGCGGGCGGCGACGATGTCGGCCGTATCGATCATCGCCATGTAGAGCGCCGGGTACTGCTCGGTGAGCGCCGGATCGTAGGTCTCCTTGGGAGCACCGGCGCCACGCATGCTCAACGATTCGACACCGGCAGCGACCATCACGTCGCAACCGTCCTGGGTGATGTGGTTCGCGGCGATGGCGACCGCGTTCAACCCCGAGGAGCAGAACCGGTTGATCGTCGAACCCGACACGGTCACCGGCAACCCGGCGAGCAGTGATGACTGTCGGGCCACGTTGCCGCCGCCGTGGGCGACATTGCCGAGGCACACGTCGTCGATGGCTTCGGGCTCAACACCAGCCCGGGCGACAGCATGAGCGATGGCATGCGCGCCGAGAGTCATCGGAGCGGTAGCGTTGAACCCGCCTCGATTCGCCTTGGCCATTCCGGTACGGGCATACGACACGATGACGGCTTCACGCATGGCAACACGCTCCATAGATCGAGGGCAACGGGGCCCGACTCCCGATCACCGTAGTGGGCGCATCCGAGCTGGCACTACGCCGGGCGTCACGCTCGCGTCCGAGAGCAATCAAGCGTGTGCACCCTCTGCAACACTGGAGAGCTGTGGACTTCGTAATCGCCAAGAATCCCGACCCGGAGTCATCTTTGCCGTACCTCGTCCGACTGCCGCTCGGCCGAGATGGCGTGGCGCTCAAGGTTCGCGATACCTGGCCACGCACGGCGAAGATCTACTGCCACCAGACCGACGATTGGCCCGCCGAACTCGAGATCGTTGAACGAGTGCCGGTCCGCTCGTGTGTTCGTCGTGGCGCGTCGATCGATCTGGTCCTTGATCGCGGCCGAGAGAACCGGTCGCAGTTCGTGTTCACCCGGGGCCAAGGGTCGCGAGGTCATATTCTGGCAAAGCGCTCGCACCGCCAAGCAGGCCCGCCCAATGGTTTCGGTGCCGACCGCCCGGGCCGGCGGCCAGGTGCTGAACATTCTGGTCGACAGCCACGAGCAGTATCCCTGGAAGTTCACCGCTCAACAGGCAAGCACCACCAAACGAGCACTCCCGGCGGGCGACTATGCCGTGGCGATCGGCGACCAGGTCATCGCCGCCGTGGAACGCAAGTCGCTGCCCGATCTGGTTGCCACGTTGACGGGTGGGAAGCTCCGCTACCTCCTCGCCGACTTGGCCGCCCTTCCTCGGGCCGCATTGGTCGTCGAGGAACGATGGTCGTCGGTGTTCAAACTCGACCGGGTTCGTCCATCCGTCGTCGCCGACGGATTGGCCGAAGCCCAGGTGCGCTTCCCGACGGTGCCGATTGTGTTTTGCGAGACGCGACCGCTGGCCCAGGAGTGGGCGTACCGGTTCCTTGGTGCCGCGCTCGCCAATCACCACGACAACACCCACGCCATTGATTGGGAACGCCAGCTTCCGACGACTGGACCGATCGCGCCGGCCGTCCCGACAAGCGCCGAGGTTCGGGCCTGGGCCCGATCGGTGGGCATCGACGTACCGAAGGGCGGCCGGCTTCGACCCGAGATCTGGGTCGCGTTCCGCCTTGCCCAGCTCCCCGCGGCCGAGGCGAAATCGACGCCGTAGCGCTCGGAATCCTGAATTCTTCGGACGGCGAGGTAGGTTCGCCGCGTGAGCCTGGTTTTCGCGGTGGTGGCCGCCATCCTCCTCGGCTCGTCCGATTTCTGCGCGGCGCGGGCGTCACGCCACGAGGGGTCGTTCAGCGTCACCCGAATGGCGGTATTGGTCTCGGCGGTGCTTGCGCCGCTGCTTCTGCTCGTCGATTCATCGACCTGGCTCCAGCGCGACGTCACCATCGCCGCGCTGGCCGGGGTGTTCATGATGGGCTCCCTCGCCTTGCTGTATCGCGGCTACAGCGTCGCTCCCGTCGGCATCGTCGGGCCGACGGCGTCGGTGTTGATAGCCCTGGTTCCGCTGATCTTCGACGTCGGCCAGGGCCTACGTCCCAGCCCGGTGGCGTGGATCGGCATCGGGTTTGGGCTGTGTGCGCTCGGCCTGACGTCGTATTCACCTGGCGGAACCGGCAGCCCCCGCATGGGAGCGTTGTTGGGGGTCGTCGCCGGGGTCGGCTTCGGCGTCGCGTTCATTCTCATGTCGAAGACCTCCGACGGGGCGGGACTGATGCCGGTCTTGATTCAGCGAATCGCCGGGTTCAGCTTCCTCGTGGTCGTGCAACGATTCGATCGCCAGCCGATGCTGGTCCGAGCCGACCCGGGCCGCCAGTGGTCGATCTTCACCGGAGTGTTCGCCGTCGTCGCCCTGGCCTCGCTGCAATTGGCCTTCCAGAAGGGCTCGGCCGGGCCGGTATCGGTGGCGGCCTCCCAGTTCGCCAGTGTGGCCGTGCTGCTGGCCGTGATATTCAACAAAGAACGCCTTCGTCCCCTTCAGTGGCTCGGCGTCGCAACCTCCGCCATCGGCGTCGCGTTGATGTCGGTCGGCTGATGCGACGCCTCATCGCCTCGCTGGCAGTGGCCGCAACGATCACGGCGTGTTCGAGCGGCCCGACGAGCGGGCCGTCATCGACCGCGACAGCCCCGTCGACCGTCGTCGCGCCCACCGCACGGCCAACCACTGCACCACCACCGACCACCCCGGTGACGACACCATTGACGCCGACGACCTCGACCACGTTGGCACCAACATCCCTTGTCGTCGATCAGGCCCCGACTGTCGACCAGCTCCTGGCGATGAACAAGCCACTGGTGTTGGCCCACGCCGGTGGCGAGAACGCCCATCCTCACTCCACGCCATACGCCTTTGCCGACAGCGTGGCCGCTGGAGTCGACGTCCTCGATATGGACGTGCAACTCACCGACGATGACGTGCTCGTCGTGCAGCACGACGACACGATCGACCGGACCACCAACGCAACCGGGCGCGTCGATTCGTTCACCTACGCCCAGTTGGCCGAACTCGACAACGCCCACTGGTTCACCGCCACCTGCACCTGCGGCGACCAGCCCGACGACGCCTACATACTGCGAGGGATGCGGACCGGTGAGCGGCCGCCATTGCCCGGGTACGATCCCGCCGACTTCGTGATCCCCCGGTTTCGCGACATCGCTACCCGCTTCCCCACGCTCCCCCTGAACATCGAGATCAAGGGCTCGGGCGAACCCGCGCTGCGGGCTGCCCAGGTGCTCGCCAACGAGTTGACCGAGCTTGGGCGCCTTGATTCGGCGGTCGTGGTGTCGTTCGACGACACAATCGTCGACGCCTTCCACCAGATGGTTCCGACTGTCCAGGTCAGCCCGGGGCAGGAACTGCTCACGGCATGGGTGCTCAACCGCACGCCATTGCCCGACTACATGCGTATTCTGCAGCCACCCGACGTCTTCGGCGAGGTCGACGTGTTGGCCAACAACCTCGTCGCCGACTCCCACGTCGCGGGATATGAGATCTGGGTGTGGCCGAACAGCGGACGCGAGACCGAGACGGCAGCCGGATACGAGCGGCTCCTCGCGCTCGGGATCGACGCAATCAACGCCGCCGACCCAGCCGTCGCTGCGGGCGTGGTTCACCGCTGAACTTTTCGTACAGTTGTCCGTGAAGTTACGGAGCAGGGTTCGTGGCGACCCAGATCACAGGTATTAATGTCTTGTTCAGTTACGGCGTAGTGCAGCCGACGACAACACACGGAGGACAGCGTGGAGTTCGGGATTTTCTTGAATGGCTACATCCCCGGGCCGGCGGCCCACGACACGGTCAGCGAGCATCGCGCCCTGATGCAGGAGGCCGAATACGCCGTCCACGCCGACAAGCACAATTGGAAGTACGCCTGGTTCGGCGAGCATCACTCGCTCGCTGAGTACTCCCACATGTCGGCCCCCGAGGTCGTCATGGGCTGGGTCGCGGCGCAGACCGACTACATCCATCTCGCAACCGGCATCAACAGCCTGTCGCCCCGCAAGGAGCACCCCGCCCGCTACGCGGAGCGCGCCGCGATGCTCGACCACGTCACCAACCGCCGCTTTGAGTGGGGCACTGGGCGTGGGGCAGGCAGCCACGAGGTCGCCACGTTCAACATCAACGACATCTCGTCGACCAAGGCCGAGTGGAACGAAGTGGTCCGCGAGATCCCGCGCATGTGGGCCCAGAAGGACTACGAGTTCCACGGTGAGCACTTCACCGTGCCCTACCCGCACAACATCCTCCCGAAGCCGTATGGCAACAGTCACCCGGCGCTCTGGGTCGCCTGCGGCAATCCGCCGACCTTCGCCCAGGCGGGCGAAATGGGCATCGGGGCGATCGCCTTCAATTTCGAACCGATCTACAACCTGCAGGGGCGGATCGACTCCTACAAGGAAGGCATCTCGCGTTGCACCGAGCCGCTCGGTGACTACATGAATGACAACCTGATGATGACCAACGGCGTCATCTGCCTCGGCGACCGCAAGCGGGCTCGTGAACTGGCGCTCGATTCGCGAGCCCATTACCTGGTGACGATGGTCAACCTGTATCACGACTCGATGCCGAAGTCGCCCGATGCAATCGTCTGGCCGTCGCCGCCGTTAAGCCTGCGCGAAATCGCCGGGCCCGACCCCGACGCCTTCATCGACTCGCTGATCGCCGGTGGGTTCATGTGCGTTGGCGAACCCGACGAGGTCGCCGAGCAGATCGCTGCGTACTCGAAAGTCGGTTGTGACCAACTCGTCTTCGGCGTGCCCAATGGGATGTACAAGGAAGAGGTGTACGAGATGATCGAGTTGTTCGGCCAGAAGGTCATCCCCGAGTTCGATACGGACCGCACCCACTCGACCACCCGCTACCGTGAGGGTGCGGTGTCGAAGTACCAGCCGTTCAACGGCCCGGTGCCCGACATCACCGTTCCTCATCTGCCCCGCGCCGCTCGAACTCCCGGAGCATGACGCTTCGTGCCGCGTGACGCCACGGACACCCGCGAGCGCTTGATTCGAGAGGCGGAACGGCTCTTCGCCCGGCGGGGCGCCTGGCAGGTCACGGTTCGCGACATCACGACGGCCGCCGGCCAACGCAACGCATCAGTGATCCACTACCACTTCGGTTCACTCGACGGCCTGCGCCAGACCATCCTCGAATTCCATGGCCTTCCGATGGATACGGAACGAGCCGACTTTCTGGCCAGCCTCGACATCGAGCCCACCGATCGCGAGATGGTCGATGCCCTACTCGTGCCATACGGCCGTTCGTTGGCGACCCCCGAGGGCCGCGACTACGTCCGTATCGTGGCGCAGTACACCGGGTTCTTCGGCAGCTGGGATTCAACCCCCGGGTCACCGCACTTGATTGACATTCTGTCTCGTTTACGTGATCGCCAAAAACACCTCGATCCCGAGATCCGCGACCAGCGGATTCTCGGGATAGTGATTTTGATCAGTGGTGCAATGGGCGAGCGGGCGAAGCATCTCGATGACGGCGACGAGCCAATGATCGATCACGAACGTTTCGTCTCAAATCTGGCGTCGATGCTGGTCGCCGCCCTGGAAGCACCAGGCTGAGTTGCTCAGTTACGAGCAGCAGCGACCTGCGCAAGACGCACGGCAACCTCGGGAAACTGGGCGATGAGGGTGCGAAACTCGACGCGGTTAGCGGCGAGGAGCTGCGATCCTTCCTCGACGACCACCGTGGCGTTGCGCTCAGAGCCGGTCAACATGCCGACCTCGCCGAACACGTCGCCAGCGGTGAGCTCCGCGACGACTTTGTCGTCGATCATCACGGTCGCCTTGCCCGAGGTGAGCACGAGGAACTCGTGTGCGGCAGTTCCCTGGTTGATCACGGTGATGGACTTACGAGTCTCGACGGCGGTCAGCAGACTGCGCAGTTCGGGCAGCCGCTTGGCGGGAACGGTGTCGAACACCGGTACCTGGTGAAGCGTGAATGCATCTGACTTAGGCATGACGAAGTCCTTTGTATCGTTGTCTGCGATGTATGCGTGTTCCAACCCGCGTGATGACGGCGTTCTTCCCACCTCATCAGCGCCATCCGTCACATGGCACCTCCTCTCTACGATGTGAGCGATGATCAATATGAGACCAGCCCGATGACTGCTCCACTGTTTCCGTGCCTGACCGGCTCGATGGGCGACGGCGACGACGCCGTCCGGGTCGGAACCGAATCGATCTCGTGGACAGGGCTTGCTCAGGCCGCTGCAGCGACAGCCGCGGGATTCGCTGGCGCGACCGCGGTCGCGGTGCGGGCCCGACCCGAACTCGACACAGTGATCGCCATCGTTGCGGCCCTGAGAGCCGGGGTGCCGATCGTCCCGGTCCCCGCCGATTCGGGGCCAATGGAGCGCGAGCACGTACTGCGCGACTCCGGCGCCTCGCTGATCGTCGGCACCCATCGCTGGGATGAGGTGGCGTTGCCCACCGTCCCGGTAGTGCGGGCTGGCCCCGAAGTGGCAACGCCCGAGCCCGACCCCGACGCCATCGGGCTGATCATGTACACCTCGGGCACCACCGGCGCGCCCAAGGGAGCGGTCCTCCCCCGCCGAGCAATCGCAGCCTGCCTCGACGGGCTCGCCGACGCATGGGGATGGACGGCCGCCGACACCTTGTGTCACGGACTCCCGCTGTTCCACGTCCATGGACTGGTCCTCGGCGTGCTCGGGGCGTTGCGCGCCGGATCACGGCTCATCCACACCGGCCGACCCACCCCGACCGCCTACGCCGCGGCCGCGGGCGATGGCGCGACGATGTTCTTCGGTGTACCGACGGTCTGGTCACGGGTCTGCGCCGAGCCCGAGGCTGCTCGGGCGCTCACCGGGGCCCGCCTCGTCGTCTCGGGGAGCGCCGCCCTACCCGCGCCGGTGTTCCAGCAGATGACTGCGTTGATCGGTCAACAGCCCGTCGAGCGCTATGGAATGACCGAGACGCTGATCACCATCTCGGCCCGCTCCGACGGCGAACGTCGACCGGGACACGTCGGCGTACCGATCCGAGGGGTCGAGTCGCGGCTGCGCGACGACGACGGACTGTGGATCGTCGCCGACGGGGTCACGGTTGGGTCGCTACAGATCCGTGGCACGACGATGTTCGACGGCTACCTCAACCGGCCCGACGCGACGGCATCCTCGTTTACTGAGGATGGCTGGTTCATCACCGGCGACGCGGCGGTCATCGGTACCGACGGCGTCCATCGCATCGTCGGGCGCCAGTCGACTGACGTGATCAAAACCGGCGGCTACAAGGTCGGTGCCGGCGAGGTGGAAGAAGCGCTCCTGCTGCACCCTGGCGTGTCCGAGGCCGCGGTGATCGGCGTACCCGACGACGACCTCGGCCAACGGATCGTGGCCTTCGTGGTGGCGTCAGGGGTCACCGGCCCCGAACTTGTCCAGCACGTCGCCGTCGGAATGAGTGTCCATAAACGCCCGCGCACCGTCCACATCGTCGACGAACTCCCCCGCAACGCGATGGGCAAAGTCCAAAAGACCAAACTCGCCGAACCGTAGTCCTGGTCGAGCCAAGGTTCTCGCTACACAAACCAACTCACGAGATCGACGATGTGGAACGCAGGAGAGGTGCTGAAAGTGCATACATTGGCACCGCTGCGTTGGCCGGCAACACCTCCGAGGTACGAGTCTCCTGACCGACCCGGCCATAGACCGAGCCCGCACCGACCCGGGTGTCAACCAATCGGGCCAGCCGAACGACGGGACGTCTCACGGAACGTTGCTGCGTTGGATGGCTCGTTCGTCGGTGCCGAGATAGCTGGCGATCACCAACGGGCTATTGCGAACGGCGTCGGGGGTGCCCTCGGCGATGACCCGGCCCGCTTCGAGGCAGTAGATGCGGTCGGAGATGGCCATCACCATCGGCATGTCGTGCTCGATGATCAGAATCGATGCGCCGAGTTCGGCACGCACGGTCTTGATCAACGGACCGAATGCCTCGGTCTCTTTCTGGGCCACGCCGGCCGTCGGTTCGTCGAGCAGCATCAGCTTGGTGTCGAGGGCAATCAACGCACCGAGTTCGACGATGCGGCGGGTGCCGGTGGAGAGTTCCGCCATCAGCGAGTCGGCGTAGCGACCCAGGCCCAGATAACTGATGATCTCGTCGGCCTCGCGCCGTTTGCGACGTTCGGCCTTTGGCGACGGCGGCAGGGCGAAGACCGACGGGACGAGCAACGAGCGTTGCCGACCTTCGAGGGCGACCATCAGGGTCTCGCGGGCGGTCAGCGAACCGAACAATCGAGCGTTCTGGAAGGCCCGGCCCTCGCCCAGCCGGGCCCGGCGATAGGCCGGCAGCGCCGTGATATCGGAACCGAACAGGTCAATTCGACCGGGCGATGGCACGAACCCCGAGATGGCGTTCATGATCGTGGTCTTGCCAGCCCCGTTGGTGCCGATCAGCCCGACGATCTCGCCGTACCCGACGGTCAGCGACACTTTGTCGACGATCGTGCGGCCCCCGAGGTTGACCATCAAGCCGGCGGTCGACAACGCCGGCTCCGACGGGTTCGACAACGAAGGCACACGGGACGACGACGCCAGCGAAGCAACCGCCGCACCCGCGGCGCGCGTCGGTGGATTCCACGACGTTCGCCGGGCCAGCCAGCCGAGGAAGTTGTCACGGGCCCCGTGAAGGAGCGAGATCAGTCCGCCAGGGAAGTACAGCAGCACAACCATCATGCCGACGCCGCTGGCGAACAGTTCGACCTGCTTGGTGCCGTTGAATATCGTCGGCAGACCGACGATCAACAAGGTGCCGAGCACCGCGCCCATGATCGAACTCACCCCGCCGACGACGGCGATGGCGACAATCCGCAACGACTCGCTGAAGTCGAACATCAGCGTGTCGACCTTGAACTGGCCGTTCACGGCGGTCAACGGCAGCAGCCCACCGGCCAACGAGGCCAGCCCGCCCGACACCGAGAACGCCAATAGCTTGGCTCGGGCCGGGGCGACGGTAAAGGCCGCGGCGGAGTTCTCGTTGTCGCGCACCGCGATGATCGAACGGCCGATTCCGGTGCGCCGGATGCGCCACACGAACACGATGACGAGCAACGCAACGGACAGCGTGAAGTAGTAGACGCCGTCGAAGTTCTTGCCCTTGACCTGCCAAAACAGCAGCCGGAAACCCTTGTTGCGGTTGAAGTTGAGCTTCGCGGTGCCCCCGCCGCCGGGGGCGACCTTGTCGGCAATGATGAACCACGATCTGATCGCCAGACCGAACCCGAGGGTGACGACCGCCAGATACAGGCCTCGGAGCCGCAGGGCCGGAACGCCGACGATGATCGCCGCCACGACACCCCAGGCCACCCCGATCGCCAACGCTACGAAGTAGTTCAGTGAGTTGGCGTAGTAAATCGTGGCGTACGACCCGAGAGCGACGAACCCGAACTGACCGAGGGACAGTTGTCCGGCCCACCCGGTGAGCACGGTGACCGAGAGGGCGATGATCAGGTACAGCGGAATGGCGGCGAAGCGCAGCACGTCGCTGCTTTTCTCCAAGCGACCCGGGACCAACACGGCGATGATCAGCAGCAGAGCCATCCCGCCGATCGTCAGCGCCCGATACAACGGATGACGAGTCAGCTCGACCCGAGCGGCACGGACCTTCGACGTCAGTGCCCAGGTATCTTCGCGCATCGATTGCGAACGGCCAACAGTGAACAGCACCACGATCAACAACACGAACAACAGCGCCGTGTTCGACCCGACGGGCACCTCTTTGGTCTGCGCCCACGTGACCAGGAACCGGTCGATCACGCCGCCGACGAGACCGCCGACCAGCGTCCAACCGAACGACTTCATCCGCCCAACCATCGCTGCAGTCAGCGACAGCAGAAGCAGCTTGGGGCCGAGCGCCGTCGAGACGACTCCGATGCTGCCGCCCTGCAGCGGGGCGATCAGCAGGGCACTCAGCGAGGCAAGCAGGCCGGCCAGCGCCCAGACCTTGGTCGACACGGCGCGAACGCTGATGCCGCCGAGTTGGGCGGCGGGCAGGTTGTCTGCCGTCGCCCGCACCTGCATGCCGAAGCGGCTGCGTTGGAACAACCAGGCAAGGAAGAGCATCAGCACCGGCACGACCAGCAGCACGGTGAGCTGCGGGCCGGTGACGGTGATACCAGCAAACTCCCAGGTTCCGCTGATCAGCACCGGGTAGCTGACGCTGTTGGCCTGCTCCTCGGGAATCGGCAGGCGCAGCTGCAACAACTGGATGACCTGGGTCAACCCAAGGGTGGCGACGAACAGCAGCAGCCGTGGCTGGGTGAACAACCGCCGCAACGCCAGCTCAGCAGCGATGCCCAGGAGCAGTCCACTGGCGAGCGCGATGGGCAGCGACAGGCCATAGGGGATGCCGTACTGGATCTGCAGCAGGGCCATCACGTAGCCGCCGAACGCGCCGATCTGGCCGTGGGCGAAGTTGATCACCCCGGTCGCCCGGTAGATCAGCAGCAGTCCGAAGGCAACCAGGGCGTACACGAGGCCCTGCATCAAGGCGTCGAAGAGAATGTCGTTGGAGTAGGTGAGGCCGAACATGACGACTAGGCCCCCGACCCGGACAGGAACACGGCGCGCAGTAGGTCGCCGCGTTCAAGCAACTCTTGGGCAGGCCCTTGGAAACGCACCTGACCCCGCTCCATGAACACC